>DATCWN010000463.1:0-13485 GCA_036566285.1 Hanamia sp. | reverse complement strand
CTTAATCTTACCTGGCAGGCCAAAGCCGAGCAGAAAGAAAGAGATATTCAATGGGAGACACAGCAATCTCATGTTTCTTTTGTAGAAAATGATGAGTTCGATTTTGAAACGCTTACCAGGGGCAATGATGATAGTAAGAAATTTGAAAAGCCTATAAACTGGGTCTCATTAAATCAACAATTTTTTGCCACATCTCTTGTTGCCAAGAATAAATTTGCTTCAGGGGAAATAAAATGGCAATCGCCCACGGATACCACTTCACATATTATTGGACAGGCTACTGCAAACTTGAGATTAGACGTGCCTGCTGGTACCGATGCGGTGCTTCCTTTGCAACTTTTTTACGGTCCTACCGACTATAAAATATTAAAATCGTATGAAAATCAAATGCAGAGTATGGTCCCCCTGGGAAGCGGCATATTTGCCTTTGTAAAGTACGTAAACAGGGGCTTCATAATGCCTGTGTTTAATTTTCTTTCTGGTAGAATGGTAAGTTATGGGCTCATTATAGCATTGATGACCATTATTATACGGTTGCTCATTTCTCCATTGACTTATCAAAGTTATCTGAGCGGGGCAAAAATGAAATTATTAAAGCCGGAAATAGAGATACTCAAGGCAAAGCATGGTGATGATAAACAGGCATTTGGAATGGAGCAGATGAAACTGTTCAAGAGTGCCGGCGTAAATCCTCTCGGGGGGTGTATTCCAGCCGTATTGCAAATCCCCATTTTCATGGCCCTATACTATTTCTTTAACTCCAATATTTCTCTCAGAGGAGAAAGTTTTTTGTGGGCTACTGATTTGTCTTCTTACGATTCTATTTATAACCTTCCCTTCTCAATTCCTTTTTATGGCGCTCATATAAGTTTGTTTACCATTCTGGCAACCATTACAAGCCTTCTCATTTCTTTATATGGTATGAGCAATATGCAGGACACCGGTAATCCGGTTATGAAGTATCTTCCTTTTATATTTCCTATTGTATTACTGGGCGTATTTAACAGGATGCCTGCGGCGCTTACCTGGTATTATACGGTTTCAAACGTAATTACGCTTTTGATTCAACTTGTGATTCAAAAGTATATTATTGACCATGAGAAGATAATGGCCAAGTTGCAGGAAAATAAGAAGAAACCTGTGGCGAAAAGTAAATGGCAGGATAGAATAGATGCGATGCAGCAATCCAATGAGAAGCTGAAAGCAATGAAGCAGAAAACTGCTCCCAATAAAAGGAAATAACATTCAAAATTTTCTTGCAACCATTGTAAGGGTATTGTTATCTTTAGTTTAAATAATTCTAAACAGTATGAGCCTTTGTAAATCAATATTATTTCTTTCATGCCTGATAACCTCTTTTACAGCAAATGCCCAAAAAGCATTAAATGAAGGAACACTGGTTTATAATATGTCGGTAGAAACCGGGAGTGGCGAACCAAAAATGGCGGATATGCTTGATGGCGCTACTACCACTATTTACTTGAAAGGAAAAGAAAGCCGGGTGGAATTGGTAAGTGGCCTCGGTAAGGAAGCTACTATTTATAATGCCTCTTTAGGAAGCGGTATTATTTTAAAAGATTATAGTGGTCAAAAATTAATGATAACCTTAACTCCACAGGAGTGGGAAGCCAATAATAAAAAATATGAGGGTATTGTATTTGAAAACACCGGCGAAACCAGTGTGATTTCCGGTTTTAGCTGTCGCAAAGCCATTGCTAAATTAAAAAACGGAACCAGCTTTACTGTTTTTTATACCACTGATGTGAACGTATCCAATAAGTCTTATGATGCCCAGTTTAAAACTTTACCGGGCCTTGCCGTGCAATATGAAATGCAATCGGGTAAGATGAAATTTAAATTTACCTTATCAAAAATAAGTTACGCTGCAGTGCCAGATACTAAATTTGAAATTCCAAAATCAGGGTACCGGGTTTTAACTTACCAGGAAACTAAATCCAATTAACTTAAAAGATTTTTCTAAAAGATTGATGCATAAAAAAACCTGCTTTTAGGCAGGTTTCTTTATTGTAGTTAAATATCTTTATTTCCTTGACCTGATTATCAATTTATATCCGTCTTTCAGGCTGTATTCCGGTATCAATATTTTTTGTTTATAAGGCAAAATGTAAACTGTATTTCCTTTTTTATAAGAAACTAAAGCGTCACTAACAACCGAATTCCCGATTTCCTGTTGATTGAATAGGGAACTTCCCCGGTATGTCATTCCTGATTTCAGGTTAAAAGCTATGGAATTTTTTAAGTTTCCGGATGTATTTATGTTAAGGTGCGTCTTATTCTTTTTTACAAAACCACCTCTATCTGCAGAGGCTAAAAGGCATACTCCGCAAAAAATCAATATCACCGGTACTATCCTGGTATATTTTATCATCTTTGCAAAATTAATTTAATCTTAACAAAATTAAGAATTAATTGTGAAAGTAAGAAGCCATTCATCATATTTTTTTGTTTTTTTAAGCACAAAGTGAAATCACATGTATTACTCGCATTGAAAGAATAACGCTTTTAATTGTTAAAAATTGTTATGAATATTTCTTATCTCTTATTTAGACCTTCCATATTGATTTGTTTTAAAAAAATGAGTACTTTGTAACCAAGATTTATAACTATGAAAGAAAATCCATATAGGCAGGAGCGGGAAGAGATGAAAGAATTATTGCAGCAATACAACAATTTTAAAAGCGGCAGGAAATTCAATTTTATAGAAGAAGAATCCTTTGAAAGGATTATAGATTATTATGATGAAAATGATAATCTTCAGTTGGCGTTGGAAGCGGTGAACTATGCGATTGAGCAATATCCTTATTCTGCTGACCTTCTTATTAAAAAAGCTGACCTTTTAATTGCAACTCAAAATTACCTGGAAGCCCTTTCCATTCTTGATAAAGCTGAAGTATTTGATAGCAGGGATATTAATCTGTATATCCTTAAAACAGATGTTTATCTTGCCTTGGATAGCCAGGAAAAAGCGGCTGCCATATTAGAAGAAGCGATTCATGTATTTGAAGGGGTGGAGAAAACGGAATTGCTTTTTGAATTGGCAGATGTGTATGATGACTACGAAGATTTTGATAAGGTTTTTAATTGCCTCAGATTAATTCTTGAACAAGATCCCACCAATGAAGAGGCATTGTATAAAATTTGTTTCTGGACAGATTATACAGGAAGAAACGAGGAAAGCATACGACTTCATCAGCAGATTATTGATGAATATCCTTATACACAATTGGCATGGTTCAATTTGGGCGCTGCCTACCAGGGTCTAAAATTGTATGAAAAGTCTATAGACGCTTATCAGTATGCTATTGCTATTGATGAAAAGTTTGATTATGCATACCGCAACCTCGGCGATGCTTATTTACGATTAAGAAAATATAAAGAAGCGATTGAAGCCTTGCAAAAAGTATTAGAGCTTTCTATGCCTGAAGAAGTAATTTATGAAGCGATAGGGCACTGTTATGAAAAATTGAAAAATCCGGCGCAGGCAAGATTTCATTATAGAAAAGCAGTTCACTTAAATGCCAACGACAGTCATTTACATTACAAAATAGCCGGTACTTATATGCAGGAAGGTTACTGGGAAAGCGCTGTCAAAAATTTGAATAATGCAATGAGTATAAACAGGTCGCAACCTGATTTTCATTTGGCTTTAGCAGAATGCTATCTCCACCTGGATCGTATAAAAGACGCGGTAATACATTTTACCCAGTTTATAAAAGCCCGTCCTAAAAATGTAAAGGGGTGGAAAGAATTGATAAAATGCCTTTATGATGCGGAGTATTATTCAGAAGCGCTGGAGCAGGTGCATAATGCACAAAAAAATACGAATGCAAAGCCCTTATTTATCTTTTATAAAGCGGCTATTTTATTTGCTTTAGGCAAGTCAAAAGAAGCATTGCTCCATCTCCATAATGGAATGAAAACAGCGCCTTCTTTAGTTAAGCAGTTTATAGAGTTAAATCCTTCCTTACTTCAGATCTCGGCAATAGCTGAAGTTATAAGTGCTAATAAAAATTCAGGGCATCACAAAGGGAAATAATTTGCTACCAGCTTAAATTTGGTTTAGTGGATGATAGGTGATGGATTTTAAGAATAATAATCTTATTATTTTTTAAGTTTTTAAAAAGATTTAAAATTGATTGTAAACCAACTCATCTGATCCCATAAAAAATATTTTTAATTATTTTTTGCTTTCAGAAACTATCTTTGCGCCATTCAAAAATAATTTAATGAATTTTAACCTCAACCAAATTCCACACAGGATTCCCAAACCGCGTAAGTACGGATTAACTATGGTGATGGATAAAGGCCTCAGCCTTGAAGAAGCCAGGAATTTAATAAGCGCGGGCGGTCCGCATATTGACCTTATTAAGCTTGGCTTCGGAACTGCTTTTGTAACTCCAAATCTTAGAGAGAAAATTGAATTGTATCAATCTGCCGATATTCCTGTTTATTTTGGCGGTACATTATTCGAAGCGTTTTTAATCAGAAATCAATTCAATGATTATATAGCTCTTTGTAAAGATTTTAATATCACTCACATGGAAGTGAGCGATGGCTCTATCACTATTCCCCACGCAGAAAAATGCGGTTACATTGAGAAACTTACTAAGCATGGAACGGTATTAAGTGAAGTGGGAAGTAAAGATGCAACGCATATTATCCCTCCATACAAATGGATAGAACAAATGAAGGCTGAATTAGGGGCTGGTGCTTCTTATGTAATTGCAGAAGCCCGCGAATCCGGTAATGTAGGTATTTATCGTGGTAGTGGCGAAGTAAGAGAAGGGTTGGTTCAGGAAATACTTACTCAGATTCCCGGCGAAAAAATTCTTTGGGAAGCTCCGCAAAAAGGCCAGCAGCTTTATTTCCTGGAATTGGTGGGTTGTAATGCCAATCTTGGAAACATAGCCCCGTCCGAAGTAATTCCTTTGGAAACTATGCGCATTGGTCTTAGAGGCGATACATTCCATCTCTATCTTGATAAAGCAGAAGCCTGATGAAAATTTATGGATTGATTGGCCAATCTTTGAGCCATTCATTTTCACAAAAATATTTTTCAGATAAATTTATTGCTGAGCAAATTGAAGGTTGTGAATACCAAAATTTTGAATTAAAAGATTTAGATAAAGAAATACCGGTATTAAAAAATCTTTCCAATCTCTTCGGGCTTAATGTTACTATTCCGTATAAAACACGAATCATTTCTTTTCTCGATGATGCCACAGAAGAATGCAGGGAAATGAATGCCTGTAATTGCGTACAAATAAAAAAAGGCAAATGGATTGGTTATAATACAGACGTTATTGGTTTTGAAAAATCTTTTACTCCGCATTTAAAACCACATCATAAAAAAGCCCTGATACTCGGCACTGGCGGCGCTTCCAAAGCGGTTGCCTTTGTGCTGAAGAAATTAGGAATTGATTTTTTATATGTTTCGAGAAGAAAGGAAAAGTCATCATCCATCATTCATTACGACGATATTTCTGTAAAAATTCTTCATGATTATAATGTTGTAATCAATACCACACCTGTTGGAATGTTCCCTAACGTGGATGCCTACCCGCAATTCCCTTATGAAGATATTTCCGGCCAGCATTACTTTTTTGATTTAATCTATAATCCCGCTAAAACTTTGTTTTTATTAAAGGCAGAAGAGAAAGGTGCGATTATTGAAAATGGGGGAAAAATGTTAGCCATACAGGCAGAAGAAAGTTGGACAATTTGGAATAAAGCCTAAGCAAGAATGGCTTTTAATTCGTCAGGAAGCATCTCTATTCTTTTGTCAGAATAATTATAACAAACCATGCCTGTTTTTGCATGGGCGATTGTTATTTCCTTATCGTTCCTTTGAACTGTTATCAAATAAAAGAGTTCAAAGCTTACCCTGGAAACTTCTCCACAAAATATTTTTATCTTCAGAACATCTTTGTAAAAAGATTCATTTTTGAATTCCACTAAAAGTTCATTCATGATAAGCGAGGTGCCACCGGCATTCATTTCAGTAAAACCATGAAGGTTTAAAAATTGAACGCGTGCTTCATGAATGATGGCTACCATCGCATGATTACCTACATGATTTCCATAATTGAGGTCTGTGATTCTTACAGGAAGGGTTACAGAAGCAATGCTTTCTGGTGGTAATTCAATTTTAACTCTTGCCATAATAATCTATTCTGTCTGGCTGGCTTCTATTTGCAATATATCTATCAGATTTGTAGAGGTAGGAGACAGCGTACTTGTCAGCATAATTTGTTGCCATTTATCTATCTTTTTATTCCAAACCGGTTTTGGTGGATATTCGTTATCGGCAGATAATATAAGTGTAGCCACTTTTGGCGAAATTTTCACCGGTTCTCCTTCAGCGCCTGCTATAGTAATATATTTTTTTGCAAGCCCGCTGTGCTTTACGGAATTATAAGCCAATAATTTTTTATCCTTTGGAGCATTAATGATGGTTTCCAATATCTGATGATTCAGGTTAATGGAATCTTTTATTTTTTGAGAAAGAAGGTTATCTACTTTTATAACCTGGTTTTCCGCTGCTGTTTTTATTTCTTTCGGTTTATTAAAAAGTAAGTTGCTTACAAAAATAATAATTAGTGCCGCAGCGGCCGTTGCTCCGTAATAAAGAAATTTCGATCTTCTTCTAAGTCCGGGCATTTTAATTACTTTTTCGCTATGAAGCTCATCCGCGATTTTACTCCACATTCCTTCAGGAGGTGGAGTCTCATAGTTGTAAAGTTTGTTTTTAAAGTTTTGCATGATTGTTATGAAATAGTGGTGTCATTATTAGTTTTATTAAGCCGGGCTTCTACTAATTTTTTTAAAACCCCTTTGGCCCGCGCCAACTGCGATTTACTGGTTCCTTCTGTAATTCCCATAATGTCTGCAATTTCTTTATGTGAATACCCTTCAATCACGTGCATATTGAAAACCGCTTTATAGCCCGGGGATAATTCATTGATTATTTTAATGATGTCCTTTGCAGCAAGTATATCCAAAGCATCCAGATTAGTGTCCTCTATTGTATTTTCCTGTACCTCTGTAACGTTATATAATTTTACTTTTTTTCTAAAATGTTCAATAGAAGTATTTACAAAAATCCGGCGTATCCAACCTTCAAAAGAGCCTTCGCCTCTAAATTTACTCAGATTCTTATATACTTTGATAAATCCTTCCTGTAAGATATCGCTGGCATCATCTTCATTTCCCGCATATCTAAGGCAAACGCCATACATCTTTGGAGAGAATTTGTCATAAAGAAGCTGCTGCATTTGGGATTCTTCATTAATACAACCCTGTATTAAGTCGGTTTCAGAAAGGATATGGTTGCTTTGTACGTTCAAATTCTATAAATGTTTTCAGGGTAATTGCTTCTACACCGGTTCCTGTGTTTTTAAGAAATTGATTAACTTATTCATTGCTTTTTTTCTATGGCTAAATAGATTCTTTTCATCAAGGTTCATTTCCGCGAAAGTTTTTTTAGCACCGTCGGGAATAAAAACCGGATCGTATCCAAACCCCGAATTACCTCTTCTTTCTGCAATAATAATGCCTTTGCATACACCATCAAAAATATTGTGTTTGCCGTTAATGATAATACAAATAACGGTTTTGAATTGAGCGGAACGGTTTTTTGAGTCTTTTAAATTCAATAATAATTTGTCAATATTGTTTGCCGACGACTTTTTTTCACCGGCATAACGTGCACTTCTTACCCCAGGTTCACCATTGAGCGCATCTACTTCCAGTCCGGTATCTTCAGCAAAACAATCCTCCCCAGAGACGGCATGGATTACTCTGGCTTTTTCACATGCATTTTCTTCGAGGGTATTAAATGGCTCGGGAATATCTATTTCAATTCCTGCTTCTGCAAGCGATATTATTTTAAAGTTTCCCTGCAGAATGCTTTTTACTTCAGTTACTTTATTGGCATTGTTGGTAGCGAAAATGAGTGGTTTCATATTTATTGTTCGAGAAATATTTTTTTAAGACATTTCCATAATTCTTTTTTCAAATTTACATTACTGATAAAATCTTCAAGGGACGGATTGGTCAGATAAACCTGTTCATGAAATTTTTGTATCTGGAAAAATGGAATGGTAAAAGGCAATTGTAATTCTGAAGAAGCTATTCCGAAAATTAAAATCTTTTTTGAATGAAATTGTTCAATCAGATCCTGGTAGCTGATACCGGGATTTTGATGAAAATTCACCAGAGAAATATCAGCCATGGATAATTTACATGCAGATATTAAATCCGACAATAATTTCATTTCATTATCTGCTAAAAATTTATACTCTTTATTATTCACCAGGAAAAGAATATTTCCTTTGTTTTCGCCCAGGCTGGCAATTTTTGTTTTTTCTGAAACTTCACTTAAATTAGTAGTTTGTATTTCTCCGATAAGGCTTTTTGCAAACATATTTTGGCATAAATAGCCGGATAATTGAATATTATCTATACTCATAAGAAAATCACCTCCTTTTTTTTCGTTCCTTTGCAACAAATTTAATGATATGATTTTTACTGATGATTTTATTATTACAAAAGTTGAAAAAAGCAGGCTGACCTCTGTTTCATTGGAGGATCTGCCTTTTGGCAGACATTTTACGGACCACATGCTCGAAGTAGATTATGTGGATGGAGAATGGGGGCAGGTAGCAATTAAACCTTATCAGTCTCTTTCCCTGTCACCTTCCTGCGCGACTTTACACTACGGGCAAGCTATTTTCGAAGGAGTAAAAGCTTATAGAAACAAAGATGGTGAAGCCTGCATTTTCAGGCCTGAAGATAATTTTAAAAGATTTAATAAATCTGCTGAAAGGATGGAAATGCCTCAGGTGCCTGAAGAAATATTTGTGGAAGGAATGAAACGATTGGTGAAACTGGATGAAAAATGGATACCAGCAAAGAAAGATTATTCTTTGTACATCAGGCCGTTTATGTTCAGCAACGATGATTTTATAGGGGTCCATGCAGGGACTAAATATAAATTCATGATTATCTTAAGTCCTACAGGCCCTTATTATGATATGCCTATGCGCATTTATGTAGAAGAGAAATATGTACGGGCTGTGCCTGGTGGTGTAGGATACGCAAAGACTGCAGGCAACTATGGCGCTGCCATGTATCCTACGGCAGAGGCTAATAGAAAAGGATATGACCAAATTCTTTGGATGGATGCATTTGAACATAAGTATGTTCAGGAATGTGGCACCATGAATGTGTTTTTTATAATCGGAAATAAAGCGATTACTCCAGGCCTGGAAGAAGGAACTATTTTGGCCGGTGTTACCAGGGATAGTGTCATCCGGCTTTTACATGAAATGGGGCTGGAGGTGGAAGAAAGAAAATTAAGTATTGATGAAATAGAAGAGGCTTACAAATTGGGAACGTTAAAGGAAGTATTTGGTACCGGTACTGCCGCAACCATTTCTATGATAAGAGAATTATGCTATAAAGATTTTGTAATGAAATTTGATGTGGAAAAGTGGAAGATTGCTCCCGAAATTAAAGCAAGAATGGTAGCTATTAAAAACGGAACCGCAGAAGATAAGTTTGGCTGGATGGTGAAAGCGTAATGTGATGTTTGGGTATACGATGTTTGATGAAATATAAGATGTAATGGGCAGTGAATTTGTAAAATAATTCCTGCCTTTTTTATTATGCTTCTCAGCAAAATAAATTTTAACTGGCTTTAGCCTGAAACTTTAATGAGGAAATTAGGTAATGATCTGAACTTCAAACTAATACTTACATATTTCAAATTAGAAAAACAAAGTATCCAAAAGCAACAATTTTTATACTCACCAAATATTTTTGGTTTTTCATCAGCAGGCACTTACCTTTGCCGTCCAAAAAAAATAAGGTAAAAAGAATGCCTACAATTCAACAATTAGTAAGAAAAGGAAGAACTATAATAAGGGCCAAGAGTAAATCAAGAGCGCTAGATAGCTGCCCTCAGCGTCGTGGTGTATGTACCAGGGTATATACTACTACTCCAAAGAAACCAAATTCAGCGTTGCGGAAAGTGGCTAAAGTAAGGCTTACTAATAAGATTGAAGTCATCGCTTACATACCGGGAGAAGGCCATAACCTACAGGAGCACTCAATAGTTTTGCTTCGTGGCGGCAGGGTAAAAGATCTTCCGGGAGTACGTTACCATATTGTACGTGGAAGTTTGGATACGGCCGGTGTAAAAGACCGCAAGCAAAGCCGTTCTAAATATGGTACCAAGAAAGAGAAAGCTAAAAAATAATGCCTGACGGTCTCCGTCTGACATCAATTACTTGCTGAAAATCATAAAATAACATTCGCCTGACCGTGACGGTTTAGGCAAAAAAAATAAAAACAATGCGTAAAGCACAAGCAAAAAAACTTCCTTTAGCCCCTGATCCTAAATTTCAGGATAAACTGGTTACCCGTTTTGTAAACAACTTAATGTGGCAGGGTAAAAAAAGCGGAGCTTACACTATTTTTTATGATGCCATTGATAAGGTTTCTAAAATATCCGGAGAAGATGGATACGAGGTTTGGAAAAAAGCATTGGCCAATGTAACTCCTGGTGTGGAAGTAAAAAGTCGTCGTATAGGTGGTGCTACTTTTCAGATACCTGCTGAAGTGCGCGCTGACAGAAAAACATCTTTAAGTATTAAATGGCTTATTAAATACAGCCGTGATAGAAACGGTCGCAGCATGTCGGAAAAATTAGCCAATGAAATAGTAGCGGCAAGTAAAGGTGAGGGCGCAGCTTATAAAAAGAAAGAAGATACGCACCGTATGGCAGATGCCAATAAAGCATTTGCGCATTTCAGAATATAATTTGGGTTATAAAAATATTAAATCCTTTTGTTTGCTCAGGAGGATTTTTTTATGCTCCGCAACGGAGGTTATGCCGGGCCAATCAGCATCTCATTTATTTGTTAACCTTTTAAATTAGATGTTATTTCTTTACTTATTTATAAAATTTTTTCCAGAATCTTCATACCTTCGCGCCCTCTAAATTTATTGTGTGGGTAAATGAGAATTATATTAAGAAATAGTTTTCTGAAAAGATTAGACTGCACATGAATTGAGAATTAATTGTTTAAATAAAAAATAAAACACAAGCCAAATGGCCGACTTAAGATTTCAAAGAAACTTTGGTATTGCTGCTCACATTGATGCGGGCAAAACCACTACTACAGAGCGTATTCTGTATTATACAGGCGTAAACCATAAAATAGGTGAAACTCACGACGGATCAGCTACTATGGACTGGATGGCACAGGAACAGGAAAGAGGTATCACCATTACGTCTGCAGCTACCACATGCTTCTGGAATTTTCCTATGGTTCAGGGTAAAAAAACTCCTGATACTCATTTGTACAAATTGAACATAATAGATACTCCGGGCCACGTGGATTTTACTGTAGAAGTAGAACGTTCCCTTCGCGTGTTGGACGGATTAATGGTACTTTTTGATGCAGTGAGCGGTGTAGAGCCACAAAGTGAAACCGTTTGGCGTCAGGCCAATAAATATAAAGTACCCCGTATTGGGTTTGTAAATAAAATGGATCGTGCGGGCGCCGATTTCTTAAATGTTTCAAAACAGATAAAAGAAATGCTGGGCGCTAAAGCGGTTCCCTTACAATTACCCATTGGGGCAGAAGATAGTTTTAAAGGTGTAGTGGATCTCATTACCATGAAAGCCATTGTATGGGAAGATGAAACTATGGGAATGACCTTTCATGAGATACCCATTCCTGAAGATATGCAAGAAGATGTGAAAGAGTGGAGACAGCATTTGGTTGAAGCGGTGGCGGATTATGATGAAAAATTATTGGAGAAATTTTTTGATGATCCCGATACTATTACCGAAGAGGAAATTCATACAGCTATCCGCAAGGCGACCATAGATATTTCCATTATCCCAATGATGTGCGGGTCTTCTTTTAAAAATAAAGGGGTGCAGGCGGCATTAGATGCTATTGTGCGCTATTTGCCGGGTCCAACCGATATTGAGTCCGTTAAAGGAACTAACCCCGATACAGGTGAGGAAGAACTACGTCATTGCGATGTGAAAGAACCCTTTAGTGCTTTGGCATTTAAAATAGCTACCGATCCTTTTGTAGGGCGCCTGGCGTTCTTTAGGGCTTATAGCGGCACGCTTAATTCAGGCTCTTATGTTTTGAATACCCGTACCGGCAAAAATGAAAGAATTTCCAGGATCATGCAGATGCATGCCAATAAGCAAAATCCAATCGATTCGATACATGCGGGTGATATTGGGGCGGCAGTTGGTTTTAAAGACATTAAAACCGGTGATACGCTTTGTGATGAAAAAAATCCTATTGTATTTGAAGCGATGACATTCCCGGAACCCGTTATTGCGATAGCCATTGAGCCTAAAACGCAAGCGGATGTTGATAAAATGGGCATGGCTATTTCAAAATTAGTAGAGGAAGATCCTACTTTAAGGGTAAAGACGGATGAAGAAACAGGCCAGACTATTTTGAGCGGCATGGGAGAGCTTCATCTTGAAATTATTATAGATCGGTTGAAACGTGAATTTAAAGTAGAGATCAACCAGGGTGCGCCACAGGTTGCTTATAAAGAAGCATTTAAACAAACCATCGAACACCGGGAAGTTCTTAAGAAACAAACTGGTGGCCGCGGTAAATTCGCTGATATTGTGTTTGAAATAGGGCCTGCTGATGAAGAATTTTTGAAAGAAGGAAAGGGCAATTTCCAATTTGTAAATGGTTTGTTTGGCGGCTCTATTCCTAAAGAATTTGTTCCTGCCATACAAAAAGGATTTGAAACTGCCATGACCACGGGTGTATTGGCAAGTTACCCAATGGAGAGTATGAAAGTGCGCGTGTTTGATGGTTCATTTCACCAGGTGGATTCCGATGCCATGTCATTTGAATTGTGTGCCAAACAAGGCTACCGTGAAGCTGGTCGCAAAGCAAAACCGGTTTTACTGGAACCCATTATGAAAGTAGAAGTACTTACTCCAGACCAATACATGGGTGATGTAACCGGAGACCTTAACCGCCGCCGTGGTATGCTGGAAGGCATGGATACCAAACATGGTGTACAGGTTATTAAAGCAAAAGTTCCTTTGAGCGAAATGTTTGGTTATGTTACGCAGTTGCGTTCTCTTTCAAGTGGCCGCGCTACTTCTACCATGGAATTCAGTCATTATGCACCCGCGCCTAATAATGTTGCTGAAGAAGTAATGGCAAAGCAGAAAGGCAAAATGAAAGTAGAAGATTAAGGTTTTTAAAAAGAATATTTGAATATCAAAGGCTGTCTCTAAAAAAGGCAGCCTTTTTCTTTGTACCTGTTTTGGAAATAAGGCTTGAATGTGTCCTTATGAGCTTTGAATGCGTCCTCATGAGGTTTGAATGCGTCCTCATGAAGTTTGAATGCGTCCTCATGAAGTTTGAATGCGTCCTTATGAACTTTGAACGTGTC
>DATCWN010000436.1:0-3516 GCA_036566285.1 Hanamia sp. | reverse complement strand
GATCTTTATGTTTTTGAACCAAACATCTTCACCATGATCCTGCAAAGAGATTTTTCCTTTCTTAAAAGTTCCAAAGTCTTTCATGTCTTTGAATTTGCTGATGGCAATCATTTGCTTCCAGGTATCGTTCCATAAAGTTGTGGAAAGGGTATGTTGCCCATTCATATAAAAATCAAGTTTCCCATTCAACGATTTTATTTCTGCATGATTCCATTCTCCCTGTGGGTGTATGGCTTCTCTTGCTGCCAGTAAATCATACAAATCGCCAGACCTGTGAGTATAAAGCTTGCCATCATTATGGCCGGGGCGTGTAGGAGTTCCGTTATCTAAAACCTGCATTTCCATGCCTGTGTTATAGGTATTGGGATATTTTGCAGGATCCTCATGAATATAAAAAATTACGCCGCTATTTCCTTTCAATCCTATTTTAAAATCAAGTTTTAAATGAAAATTTTCATACTCTTCATTGGTAACCAGGTCGCCGCCTTCTCCTTTTGCCAGATTTTTTTTGTTATCCGCATCAAGGAATAAAGCACCGTCTTTTACGGTCCATGCTTTGTCTGCGGATGGCTTCCCGTAGGTATGCCAGCCATTAGTTGTTTTCCCATCGAACAACAATTGCCATCCCTCTTGTTTTTCCGATTGCGTGAGGGTGTTGCCGTTGGCATTCATAGTATTTACTTTTGAAGAGGTGCAGGCAAAAAGCAAAATGATTGCGAGAAGAAAGGAAGGTTTTTTATTCATTATTTTTCTTTTTAAAAATTAAAACAGAGTCTAAAACTAATTATTAAAAATTATAGAGACACGGAATTATTCCGGTAATATTTTCTTGTTGAATTTTGAACCATTAAAATCAAAGTAATTATTTTTTTATTGCTGATGAAAACTTTGTCCTATAAATGCAAGAGCATCTGTAAATAATCCGGTAAATCAAATTCCCAAAATAGAACGATTGAAATCCTCATCTTTTACCGTCGCCGCAAAATCATCAAATGCTTTTTCTGTTACTTTTATAATATTCTTTTTGATAAACTCAGCACCTTCTTGCGCGCCGTCTTCCTGGTTTTTGATACAACATTCCCATTCCATTACTGCCCAGCCATCAAATCCGTATTGGGTAAGCTTGCTGAATATTTTTTTAAAATCTACCTGTCCATCGCCCGGTGAACGATAGCGCCCCGCCCGGTTTAGCCAGCTTTGATAGCCGCCAAAAGTTCCCTGTTTTCCTGTAGGATTAAACTCTGCATCTTTCACATGAAATGCTTTTATTCGCTCGTGATAGAAATCTATGTATTGAATATAATCAAGGCATTGTAAAACAAAATGAGAAGGATCGTAGAGGATGCAAGCCCGCGGATGGTTGTTTACTTCCTTTAAAAACATTTCGTACGTCTCGCCATCAAATAAATCTTCACCGGGATGAACTTCGTAACAAACATCCACACCGTTGTTATCAAATTCGTTTAATATGGGCAACCATCTTTTCCCCAGCTCTTTAAATCCTTCTTCTACCAAACCCTGTGGCCGCTGTGGCCACGGATGGAAAGTATGCCAGAGTAAAGAACCGCTGAAAGTGGCGTGTGCTTTCAGTCCTAAGTTCTGCGATGCTTTGGCGGCGTACATCATTTGCTGCACCGCCCATTGCTGGCGTGCTTTGGGATTCTTACGATATTTTTCCGGGGTAAATCCATCAAACAATAAATCATAAGCCGGGTTTACCGCTACCAATTGCCCTTGCAAATGGGTAGATAATTCCGTGATCTCTAATCCGCATTCATTCACCAAACCTTTTAGTTCATCCGCATACGTTTTACTTTCGGCGGCTTTTTGAAGATCAATAAATCTTTCATCCAAAGTGGGAATTTGCACGCCTGTAAACCCAAGGCTTTTTGCCCATTTGCAAATATTTTCAAGGCTATTAAATGGCGCTTTATCACCAATGAATTGCGCAATGAATATTCCGGGGCCTTTAATTGTTTTCATAGAAATTATGATTCTTTTTATTTAATGATTTCATTTCTTTTTCTAATCGATATTGAACTGTAAATTCTCCAAAGATTCCAGAGAGAAAATTATTTCCACAGATCTTCTAATTTTATAGCCGTAACATTCCCCCGTTCAATATTCTTATTGAGGCGCTTGGTCATAACAACATTCGCGAGAATACGATCAGTTTCATTGGTTGCATTTTCCATTCTTTCCATTTTAATATTTTTCATCCTGATTTTTTAAAAAGATCAGATCGTAAACTTCGTCCACTTCAAATCGCTTTCATTACTCCTCACCACATTTTCAACAAAAGCCATACCTCTGACTCCTTCATTTACCGAAGGAAAATCAAGCGCTTCTTCGGGAGGTCTGGTGCCATTCATTTTAGCAGACAAAGTAATAATAAAACTGCGGTATAAATTGGCAAATGCTTCAAGGTATCCTTCGGGATGGCCGCCTGGCGTGCGGGAATTCCATATTGCTGATTCTGATAAATACGCTCCATAGTTTGATCCTGCTCTATATCTTTCTGCTGGTTTATTCAGCCATTTTACCATCAAAGTATTAGGTTCTTGTTGCTCCCATTCCAATCCACCCTTCTCGCCATAGATCCGGATTTTCAATGCATTCTCTTCGCCAGCGGCTACTTGCGAAGCCATTAAAACTCCCGTGGCGCCATTATTAAATCTGAGAAGCATAGCGCCGTCATCATCCGAAGTTCTTCCTTCTACTACGGTATTTAAAGTGGCACAAAGTTCTGAGATTTCCAATCCTGAAATATATTCGGCGAGGTGTGCAGCATGGGTTCCAATATCGCCCATGCTGGCGCTCTTTCCGGATTTTTTTGGGTCTGTACGCCAAGCTGCGCCCGCATTACCTTCGCGCTCAGTTAAAGTGGAAAGCCAGCCCTGTGGATATTCCACATATATTTTACGGATAGCGCCCAACTGGTTATTTTTAATCATTGCTTTCGCTTGCTTTACCATCGGGTAGCCTGAATAAACATGAGTTAACAACAGCGTTAAACCAGTTTCTTCAACCTTCTGTTTTAAAAGTTTTGCTTCTTCAAGACTTATGGTCATTGGTTTTTCAACCACTACATGAAAACCATTTTCCAAAGCCAGCATGGCCGGAGCAAAATGGGCAAAATTAGGAGTAACAATGGTTACAAAATCCATCCGGATGCCTTCGGGAAGCTGGCTTTCCTTTTTGATCATTTCTTCAAAAGAAACATAAGTTCTGTCGGCTGGTAGAAATAAAATTTCACCACTTTCTTTTGCAACCTGCGGATGAATGCTTAAGGCTCCGCAAACCAATTCTGCAAGGCCATCCATATTGGCGGCAATGCGATGGATAGCACCGATGAAAGCATCTTTGCCACCTCCCACCATACCCATTCTTAATTTTCTCATATTTATTTTCTATTTTTAAAAAATTATTACCGGTTAATTAAAAATCAATGCAATTTTTATAAAAGAATTCTTTCTATTTTTTTCTCTAAGGTAAAATCTTGTTTTAAAAATAGTA
>DATCWN010000340.1:0-26606 GCA_036566285.1 Hanamia sp. | reverse complement strand
ATTTCATTTGACATTTATTCACGCACTTCCAATCCCGTACATCATAAAACAGCGGCTGATTTTTTTCTGAATTTATATGAAAAGGGTTTGTTTGAAGAAAAGGAAACAGAGCAATATTATGATGAAGAAAAAAAAATATTTCTGGCCGACAGATACATTACGGGTACCTGCCCCATCTGCGGTAATCCAAATGCTTTTGGCGATCAATGTGAAAAATGCGGTTCTTCATTAAGCCCCGAGCAATTGATAAATCCACACAGTACATTGAGTGATGCCGTTCCGATAAAAAAGAAAACAACGCATTGGTATTTTCCTTTGCAGAATTATGAGCCTTTCTTACAGCAATGGATACTCGAAGATCATAAAGAATGGAAAAACAATGTGTATGGTCAATGCAAAAGCTGGCTGGATAAAGGTTTGCAGTCTCGTGCCATGACCCGCGACAGTAGTTGGGGCGTAAAGGTTCCTTTGCCTGATGCTGAAGGAAAAGTTTTGTATGTTTGGTTTGATGCACCTATCGGTTATATTTCTGCTACAAAAGAATTGACAAATAACTGGGCCGATTACTGGTGCAAAGAAGATACGAAACTGGTTCATTTTATAGGAAAAGACAACATCGTTTTTCACTGCATTATTTTTCCTGCCATGCTAAAAGCTCATGGCGGTTTTGTATTGCCTGATAATGTTCCTGCCAACGAGTTTTTAAATATCGAAGGTGAAAAAGTTTCTACCAGCCGCAATTGGGCAGTTTGGGTTGATGAATATTTAAAAGATTTTCCGGGCCAGCAGGATGTACTGCGTTATGTATTATGCGCCAATGCGCCTGAAACAAAGGATAACGATTTTACCTGGAAAGATTTTCAGGATAGAAACAACAGTGAGCTTGTGGCTATTTTTGGAAATTTTGTGAATCGGACTTTTGTGTTGATGCACAAGCTTTGCAAAGGGAAAGTTCCTCAGTTACATAATGATATTCTTGATGAAGCGGATAAAAATATGGTGCATGAATTTTCAGTAACCAAACAAAAGATTGAGAATTTATTAGAGCAATATAAATTTCGTGAAGCATTATACGAAGTGATTGATCTTGCAAGAAAAGGGAATAAATATATGCAGGATAAACAGCCGTGGATAGTGGCGAGAGATACCGACGATGCGGGCCAGCCAACCGCTGATGCGCAAAAACGTATTGACAATTGCATTCACGTTTGCCTGCAGTTATGCGCCAACCTTGCCATTTTCATTAATCCTTTTTTACCTTTTACGGCGCAAAAAATGTGTCACATGATGAAGGTGTTCGACAAGATGCTTGGCTGGGAAAATGGTGGCAAATTAAGGCTTTTAAGTACCGGCTATTCTTTAAGAGCGCCGGAATTATTATTCAGGAAAATTGATGATTCAGAGATTGCTTTCCAGGTGGAAAAATTAAAAGCAGGATTGATAAAATCGGCTGATGAAACTAAAAAACAAAACAATAAAATGGAGGTTGATAAACCTGAAATCGTAAATCTAAAACCTGAAATTGCCTTCGATGATTTTGCGAAAATCGATCTTAAAGTAGGTACTATAACTGCAGCAGAAAAAGTAGAAAAAACGGACAAGCTTTTAAAGCTTGAAGTTGATTTAGGATTTGAAAAAAGAACCATCGTATCAGGCCTGGCCCTTCATTTTTCTCCCGAAGCGATAGTAGGGAAGCAGGTGGTGGTGGTTGCCAATCTTGCTCCCAGGAAAATGAGAGGAATAGAAAGTAACGGCATGATTTTAATGGCAGAAGATGCCGATGGAAAATTGCAATTCATTAATCCTGATACCGCGGTAACAAATGGAAGCGGTGTAAGTTAATCTCAATTCATTTATTTTAATAGTAGTCTCTGTAAAATGCTTAATTTAGAGTTTAATAGTTGTTTATCTAACTAAATTTTATGATACAGAAAAGAACGATAAATAAAGTAACAGTTTTGGGTAGTGGTGTTATGGGAAGCCGTATTGCGTGCCACTTTGCGGGCATAGGGCTACAGGTATTATTACTTGATATTCCGGCGCCGGGTAGTACAGATACCAGGAGTAAAAATAAAATTGTGAATGATGCTTTAGCAGCGGCTGTCAAATCTTCTCCATCACCACTTTATACCAAAGATGTTTTAAGAAATATTATCACCGGAAACTTTGAAGACAATATGAAAGATATTTCTTCAAGTGATTGGATCATAGAAGTGGTAATAGAAAGGCTGGATATTAAAAAACAGGTTTTTGATCAGGTAGAAAAATTCCGGAAACCCGGTACGCTCATCACTTCCAATACTTCGGGCATTCCTATTCATTTAATGGCGGAAGGAAGAAGTGAGGATTTCAAAAAGCATTTTTGTGGTACGCATTTTTTTAATCCACCGCGATATTTAAGATTACTGGAAATTATTCCAACTCAATTTACCGATAAAGCAGTTGTTGATTTTTTAATGCATTACGGAGATCTGTTTTTGGGTAAAACCACTGTTTTGTGCAAAGACACACCGGCATTTATCGCCAACAGAATTGGCGTTTTCAGCATCATGTCTATTTTCCACATCATGGAAAAGCTGGACTTGAACATTGATGAAATAGAAGCGCTCACCGGCCCTGTAATCGGCCATCCGAAGTCTGCCACTTTCCGTACTGCCGATGTGGTAGGGATTGATACTTTGGTAAAAGTGGCTATTGGCGTTAAAGAAAATTGCCCAAGTGATGAAGCGAAAGAAATATTTTCCATCCCTTCATGGTTGCAGAAAATGGTGGATAATAAATGGCTGGGAGATAAAACAAAGCAAGGTTTTTTTAAGAAGATGCCTCCAGGCCCCAAAGGAGAGAAAGAAATTCTGACACTTAATCTAAAGACGTTTGAATATGAACCGAGGCAAAAACCAAAATTTGCCACCATTGAAACTGCAAAACCGATTGATGATCTGCAACAGCGGATAAAATTTTTATCTCTTGGTACTGATAAAGCCGGTGAATTTTACCGGTTATTTCATTACAGCCTTTTTGCTTACATCTCTTATCGCATTCCGGAAATAAGCGATGAGCTATACCGCCTGGATGATGCTATGAAAGCTGGTTTTGGGTGGGAATTAGGTGCTTTTGAGGCATGGGATATTTTAGGTGTAAAGGAAACAGTTGATGCAATGAAAGCAGCGGGCTATGAAGTGGCTTCGTGGGTAAATGATTTTAGTTCAGAAGGAAATACTTCTTTTTATAAAATAGAAAATGGGAAGCGTTTATGCTATGACGTTAGTACAAAAAAATATTTGCCTCTGCCAGGAGGTAATTCATTTATCATTTTAAGCGACCTTAAAGAAAAAACAGTTTGGAAAAATAGCGCGTGCAGCCTTTACGATTTGGGTGATGATGTTGTGGAATTAACTTGGAATACTAAAATGGGGAGCATAGGCAGCGAAGTGTTGGAAGCGTTGAACAAATCAATTGTTATTGCTGAAGAAAAATATAAAGGACTGGTGATAGCCAACGATGGAGGGCAGTTCAGCGCCGGAGCCAATGTAGGTATGATATTTATGCTGGCTGCTGAACAGGAATTTGATGAGCTGGATATAGCCATTCGCATGTTCCAAAACACGACGATGAGAATCCGCTATTCATCAATACCAGTGGTGGTGGCTCCTCACGGCCTTACTTTGGGTGGCGGTTGCGAAATATGTCTTCACGCGGATAAAGTGCAGGCGGCAGCGGAAAGTTATATCGGCCTCGTGGAACTGGGCGTGGGGCTTATTCCGGGTGGTGGCGGTACCAAAGAATTTACTTTGCGTGCATCCGATGCCATTCAGCATAATGAGCCTGAAACGATTCCTTTGCAAAACAGGTTCATTACAATTGGTACGGCAAAAGTTTCGACCTCTGCATTTGAGGCCTTTGATTTAGGTATCTTACGGAGAGGCATAGACGAAATTAGTATGAATCAATCCAGAAGAATTGCCGATGCTAAACAAAGCGTCATCAATATTTTCGATAATGGTTATACCACACCGGTTCAAAGAACTGACATCAAAGTTTTGGGCCGTTCAGGATTGGGAATGTTATTAGCAGGAATCAATGGAATGTATCGGGGAAATTATATCAGTGAGTATGATGTAAAAATTGCAAAAAAATTAGCGTATGTTATGTGCGGCGGCGATCTTAGCCAGCCTACTTTGGTAAATGAGCAATATTTATTGAATCTGGAAAGAGAAGCCTTCTTAAGTCTTTGCGGTGAAAAGAAAACATTAGAAAGATTACAAAGTGTGTTGAAAACAGGGAGGCCTGTGAGGAATTAACCATGAGCGAAGTTGAGCTACAACCTGAAAACAATTTGTTGAGCATTCATTCAACTATTTATTTTTATGGTCATGCTGCCAGTGAAGCGTTAAGCTTGCAGATTGCAAAAGACATTGCCAATCATTGGAATGAGCCCCACGGGGAAGTAGCTTTCAAACAAAATATTTATGAAGTACTTTTTGAAATTGAAGGAGTTTATGAACCATTATTAACCCCCTCAGATGTTTTTGAAAATACTAATCCCCGCAATAATTATTTCCGCATAGAAGAATATGCACATGGGAATATTTCTTTTGTAGATGGATTGGGTTCCAACACAGGATATTTCAAATTGGAAAACTTACTTAATAATTCTACTACTGCGGCGCATGAATTTGGACATACACTTGGTTTGGATCACCCAAAAAACTTAGACATCCGTGGCTATGGCCGTCCGGGAATCATGTACCCCCGCGGCACTCTGGTAGATCCTGAATTTCAATACGACCCTTCAATACCCGCGGGTTTAAAAGGAGGGACTATGAATCCATTTACACGAAGAGTAACCCGGCATGATATTGATGACCTTAAGTTGAACAGGCTAAGTTTTGATAAAAATGGCTTTGCAGTTTTGGGAGAATTTTCAAGTGTGTGGCATGATGCGCAAGTGGAAGTTACATGAGGAATAAGAAATAAGGAATAAAGAACAAAAAATAGGAGAGCCCTGAAAGAGCGTAATATATTTCATTAGGCGAAATCTGGTGTAATTTTAATCTCTTCATCCTGTATATTGCACTGTATTTTAATTGTTACTTATGCGGGTACTTACTGTAGAGAATTTATCTAAATCTTATGGCCGTATTCAGGCATTGAAAAACGTGAGTTTTTCTGTACCCGA
Source organism: Hanamia sp. (assembly GCA_036566285.1). GTDB lineage: Bacteria > Bacteroidota > Bacteroidia > Chitinophagales > Chitinophagaceae > Ginsengibacter. The sequence continues at coordinate 21,427 of DATCWN010000340.1, read as the reverse complement.
AGGAACTGTTTTTGGAATCCTTGGCCCCAACGGAAGTGGAAAAACCACCACCTTAGGAACTATTACGGATATTTTACAACCTACATCAGGAAGCTACAAGCTTTTTGATGAAACGCCTACAGCAGCGCATCGCAGAAAGATGGGCACTCTACTGGAGACGCCCAATTTTTATCATTATTTATCAGGGGTAAAAAATTTGGAAATAGCCGCCGAAATCAAACAGCATGGCAAAGAAGACATTGAACGTGTATTGCAAATGGTAGATCTTACAAAAAGAAAAGATTCAAAGTTCAGCACGTATTCTTTGGGAATGAAACAACGGCTGGCCATTGCGTCGTGTTTGTTGGGCAATCCTAAAGTGCTGGTTTTTGATGAGCCTACCAATGGCCTCGACCCCGTAGGCATTGCTGAAATAAGAGAATTAATGAAAGAACTTCACCGCCAGGGAAAAACAATTATTATGGCAAGCCATCTTCTTGATGAAGTCGAAAAAGTATGTACCCATGTTGCCATTTTAAAAAGAGGCGAATTGGTTACTACCGGAAATGTGAGTGAAATTTTATCAAATGAAGACATGGTAGAAGTTTCTGCCAATGATCATAAAAAGTTATTGGAAGTTTTAAACCGCTTTCCCAATAAAACAAGAGTGAGCGATGAAAATAGCCTGGTTAAAATTTTCTGCCCCGTTGGAAGCGCCGACCTTGCTTCTTTAAATAATTACTGCTTCAATAATGGCGTAATACTCAATCATCTTATTCTGAAAAAGAAAAGCCTTGAAGCCAGGTTTTTTGAACTTACCAATAATTAAACTGCATGTTACATTTATTAAAAATCGAATGGCTTAAAGTAAAAAATTATAAAGCCTTTTGGGTGTTTGCCATTTTATATTCATTTGCAATCCTTGGCATTAATTATACAGGATATTATGTAAATGAACTAACTGTTCAAAACCTTCCGATGGGTGAGGTACTTTTGGGAAGTCCATATTCTTTTCCTAAAGTGTGGGGTACGGTGGGTTTCATGAGTAGCTGGCTCTTATATTTTCCAGGTATTCTTTTCATTATGCTTTTGACCAATGAGTTTAATTTTAAAACACATCGTCAGAATATTATTGATGGATGGACGCGTAAAGAATTTATAACAGTAAAATTTGTATTCGCCATTTTATTTTCTTTGGTAGCTACCTTTTTTAATTTTTTGGTGGCTTTATTATTCGGACTCATTTCTACAGGCTCCGTATTTTCTTTTGCCGGAGTTGAAAACATGGGATACCTATTTATTCAAACCGTAGCCTACATTACATTCGCCATGTTTCTCGCGGTACTTTTCAGAAGAAGCGGTGCGGCCATTGCGGTCTTCTTTTTATACGGTTTAATTTTTGAATGGCTGATCACGGTCTTGCTTAATTTTCAAATGAACTTAACACCCTTAGGATATTTTTTGCCGCTACAGGTAACGGATGTAATGCTTCCGATTCCGTTTGGCAATAAAATAATTTATAAAGATGCGCCGGATTTATGGATACTGGTGCTGGCAAGCCTCGTGTATATTGGCGGCTATTATTTCTTTGCTTTGAAAAAATTTACAAAAGAAGATCTGTAAAAAATGAGAAGGCAGAAGCTTCGTTTTTTTGAAAAATCATTTTTCTTCTTTGCCCCAATAAATTGGGAGGCTAAATCAGTGATGACTCGTTAATTCATCCAGGGCCGCTTGCAATGTTGGATATAGAAATGTGAACGCCGCGGCTTTCATTTTCTTATTACTTACCGTCGCGCTTTTTAAAATTTCCATACTTCGTTTTCCTAAAAATAATTTTAAAATAAATACCGGAATATGAATAGGAGTAAAAAAACGATTTCTCATTTTTTCACCCAAAGTAATCATAAACTTTTTCTGCGAAACGGGTTCCGGCGCTACAGCATTGTAGCTCCCGTGTAAATAATTATTTTCTATCGCATCACAATACATGCGGCAAAGGTCGTCTATGTGTATCCAGCTTATAATTTGTTTTCCGTTGCCAAAAATAGCGGCCACACCGAATCGTAAAGGCGTTTTAAATTCTTTGAAAGCGCCGCCTTCATTGCTTAATACAATTCCACATCTTAATGTTACCAATCGTATGCCCAGACTTTTTACCGGGTCCGAAGCGGCTTCCCATAAAAGACAGGTTTCTCCTAAAAAACCTTTTGCAGGTAAATCAGTTTCTACAAATCCTTCTCTTCTTATCAATGGATTTGCGTCTTCGCCATACCAGCCGATGGCAGATGCTGAAACAAAAGTTTTTACATGATGCTCATTTTCTTCCAGGCTTTTTATGATCAGTTCAGCGCTTTTAGTACGGCTTTCAAGAATTATTTTTTTATAATCGGCAGTCCATTTTTTATCCATTACACCGGCTCCTGAAAGATGGATAATATGGTCAGCTTTTTTTATAGCTTCCACATCAATTATTTGCCCTTTGATATCCCAATAAGAGTAACTGATCTTTGGGTTTTTGGAAGTCCTGTTTTTGTCCCGGGTTAAAATAATTACCTCATAATTTCTTTCCAATAAATGCCTTGTTAAATTTGCACCTACAAGGCCAGTTCCTCCAGAGATTAAAACTACAGGCATAATATTTTATCGTAAATTAGTTGAGTTTTCAAATGTAAATGATTTTCAAAGTACGCTTTATTTAAAAGTAAAAATGAAATAAAATTATTGGTAGCAATTATGAAAAACATACTCTTATTTTTAGTCTTCACTTTTTTCAGCGAGGTGATCTTCTCTCAGCAAATCACTTACAGCCAGCCGGAATCAAACGATATCCGTTCTCTTAATTTTGATATTATAGGGAAGATAAAGGGAAATTTTTTAGTGTATAAAAATATCCGGAATAACAATGCCATAAGTGTGTATGATAATTCAATGAAACTGATTGACAGAATTGATCTGCGCTTCATGCCTGATAAAACACTGAACGTTGATTTTGTTGCTTATCCCGATTTTGCATGGCTTATTTATCAGTATCAAAAAAGAAACATCATTCATTGTATGGCCGTAAAAATAAATGAAGCCGGCAAAATGCTTACAGACCCTATTGAACTGGATACTACCTCCATTAATTTTTTCGCCGATAATAAAATCTACAGCACCATCCACAGTGAAGATAAATCCAGGATCATGATTTATAAGATCCAGAAAAAAAATGATAAGTTTAATTTTACCACACTCCTTTTTAATGATAGTTTACAACTCCTGCATAAATCAAGAATTGAAACTCCATTCGAAGAGCGAAAAAATGTTTTCAGTGATTTCTTTGTAACCAATGCCGGAAATTTTGTTTTTACAAAAGGCAATAAATCCAACACCCGGGATTTTATACAGGAATTATCTTTAGTAACCAAAGCGCCGTCAGAAGATTCTTTTTCCCTGAAAGATCTTGCACTTTCAGGAAAATATCTTGATGAAATAAAATTGAAAGTAGACAATGTAAACAATCATTACATCATCAATACTTTCTATTATGCTAAGAAGCGCGGAAATGTCGAAGGCTTATATACCGCGGTTTTGGATGAAAATAATGGCGGATTGATTGGCGAAACTTTTGCTGAATTTAATGATTCTATAAGGTCTGTGGCAAAAAATGAAGGCAGTAATAAAGTAGCTCTTAATGATTATTTTATCCGTGATGTAATTCTGAAAAAAGACGGCGGCTTTATTTTGACTGCCGAAGATTATTATACACAGTCGCGCTCTTCGCCCTGGAACCGTTATGATTATCTTTACGGCTATCCTTCGTTTTCACCTTATTACTATAATTATTATTCGCCTTATTCTTATGGCTATTATGGAAACCCATATTACAATTACAATTCGCAGGCGAGGTATTACTATAATAATGTGTTAGTTCTAAGTTTTGATAATTCAGGCAAAGTTCAATGGAGTAATGTGATTCGTAAATCACAATTCGACGATGCCAATGACAATTCGCTTTCCTACGCGCTAATGCTTACAGGTGGCCAGCTACATTTTCTGTTTAATGAACTGGAAAGACGTCAGCAGCTCCTTAGTGACCAAAGTGTTACCGGCTCCGGGCAGCTAACCCGCAACCCGCCACTAAGAAGCCTTGACAGAGGTTATGAGTTTATGCCGAGATATGCCAAGCAGGTTGGCGCGTCGCAAATAATAGTGCCATGCCTTTATCGTAATTATATTTGCTTCGCAAAAATTGAATACTGATTGTATAAGTAAGTAATTGTTTGATTGCTTGATTGTTGATTATAATTGTAAAGTAATTTCCAAAAAGGATTCTTTGGGCAACCATTCAACAACACAGCCATTTAACCATTTAACTAATTAACCCATTAACCAACACAACCAATTCTCCTTTTAATTTTTTAGTTTTGTTGCTCATTAATTTTTTATCGTGACAGGAATTTTCCGGGCCAATAATCCACTCAACACCTTTCTTCTTTTCGTGTATGGGTTACTGTTAAAGCTGGTTTGGTTTCTCCATCCGCAAATTCCAGAAGTTCAAAAACCAGATGGGTTTCTCTTTAATGATATACTTGCTCTTATAAAGCCCACTTTTGATTCATATCCTTTAAGTTATTCCCTCGTAGCTTATTTGTTATTGTTTATGCAGGCGATTAGTTTTAACCAGTTTATTATAAGCCGGAGGCTGATGCAAAAGCCCAACTATCTGCCTGCCATGAGTTACCTGCTTATTACTTCCTTTTTTAGTGAATGGAATGTGCTAAGCGCCCCTTTGGTGGTTAATACTTTTTTGATTTGGATATTGGCAAAAATGAGTAATCTCTACAACAGCCATCATGTAAAAACCACTCTTTTTAACATTGGAATTGCTATCGGAATTTGTTCATTTTTTTATTTTCCTTCATTAGCGTTTGCATTACTTATCATTTTTGCTTTGTTAATAACAAGGCCTCCCAAAGTAGCGGAATGGCTGGTTTCCATTATGGGGATTCTTGTAACGTGGTATTTTTTATTCGCATGGTTATTTCTTACCAATAACTTGTATCGCTTTCACCTGCCCGGTTTTGAAATATCGTATCCGCTATTTGCGCAGAACAATGCGGAATACGCAGGATTGATATTAATAATGGCTGTAACGATTGCGGGTAGCATTTTCGTGCAATCCGTTGGCGGTAAACAAGTAGTACAGGTGCGTAAAAGCTGGGGACTTATGTTCCTGTATTTAATTGTCGCGTTGTTCATTCCATTTATTATTACCAGCCACAATTTTGAATACTGGATACTAGCGGCGGTGCCGGCTTCGGCATTTATTGCATCCGCTTTTTTTTATCCGCGTATCAGATGGATACCCATGATGCTTCAATGGATAATGGTAGCATTTGTTATTTATATGGAGTATCTCAAAAAATAATTGTAGTATAGTTTACCTTTGATGGCTTCTAAAACATGAAATATGAAATTTGGTGTAGTTATTTTTCCGGGTTCCAATTGTGATAGGGATATGATCAATGCGCTACGATACGATATGAAGCAGGAAGTGATTTCTCTATGGCATAAAGACAAAGACCTCTCCATGTTCTCTACTGAAGATTGCATTGTTTTGCCAGGTGGCTTTAGCTATGGTGATTACCTGAGATGCGGCGCCATAGCCCGTTTCAGTCCTATGATGCAAAGCGTAATTGAGTTTGCCAACAAAGGCGGAAAAGTATTAGGTGTGTGCAATGGTTTTCAAATCCTTTGCGAGAGTGGTTTACTCCCCGGCGTTTTATTGCAAAATGCCAACATTCAGTTTGTTTGTAAAAATATATTTATTACCGGCGAAGAAAATAATAATCACCAGGTACATCAGATTCCGGTAGCGCATGGCGAAGGAAGATATTATATTGGCGAAGAGGGTTTGGAGGATTTACAAAAAAACAACCAGGTAATTTACCGCTATTGCAATGAGGCAGGCGATGTACATATTGATTATGCACCCAACGGTTCTTTAAACGGTATCGCGGGAATCTGCAATAAAGAAAGAAATGTATTTGGTTTAATGCCTCATCCTGAAAGAGCCTGTGCGCCTATGCTTGGCAACACCGATGGAAGAAAGATTTTTGATGAATTGTTTTCGATTAATTAAGTAACATGCCTCTTTATGTGAGAAAATCTTTTTGAGAAAAATCTTTTTTTTGTGAAACATTGTGGTTCGTGAATCTTAAACTAAAAGAATTATTGTACTTAATTCTTTTCAGGATATTTTTTTACATTAAAAAATCTTTTCAAGGTTATTACAGTCTTAGCCAAAGCTATCAATTCTTACCTCGTAAAACACTTTAGAGAACCCGCTGCCCCTTGCTTTAATTTCATTAGACCACTGTTTGCTTTTTTATTATCTTGTAGTTTATGATTCTTATGTTTTGCAAACGAATATTAATAACTGCTTATTGCTTATTTCTTTTTTCTTCTTTAGGTGCTCAGGAAGCTTATAAGGTCAGGTATTTAGGCAGTTCTCAGGGGCTTTCCAACAACTCTGTTCGTTGTATATTTCAGGATAGCAGGGGGTTTATCTGGTTTGGAACTTACGATGGCCTTGATCGCTATGATGGATATAATTTCAAAGTTTTGCGCAATCGCATTAACGATTCCACTTCGTTACCCCACAATTATATTTCTGCCATAAATGAGGATGATGCTCATGACCTGTGGATTGGTATGGGACAGGGTGCTGTAAAGTACAATGTACTTACGGATATTGTTATGCCGGTTTACTATTTCCCCTATCAAACAAAACGTAAAGAGCGTATTTCGATGTATATCAACAGCATTGAAAAAGATGCTGTAGGAAATATGTTTTTAGGTACAAGCGGTTCTGGTGTTATTATCAAATTTAAAAATGAAGATGTAGCTGTTCAGATTCCAATAGTTAATAAAAATGGAAGCGCTAACATATATTCTGCAGTGCAGGCATTGCATATCGATAAACAAAAACGTGTTTGGATATTTATTGCAGGTACAGGCTTGCATCAATACAATTATAAAACTAAATGTTTAGATGCTGTAGATACTTCGTTCAGGAGTTTGTCTGTAAATAAAATATTGTCAGATGGTAATGGAAATTTGTGGCTGGGAACTTCAACCGGGTTATTTAGATATTCCATTTCTCAAAAAGAAATAGCGGCCAGCTACACCGCCGTTCGGAGACAATTAAGTGCTAATTACGTTTCGGCTCTAAGCCTGGATCATTCAGGTAGGCTATGGATCGGTACTGATGGGGGAGGCGTTGATATACTTGATACGCGTACAGGTCATATAACTAATATTGATAGAGAGAGTAAATCTGGAATGCTTTCCAGTAAAACAATCCATACTATTTTTATTGATAAGGAATTTCGGAAATGGATCGGTACCAATAAAGGTGGCGTGAATGTATTTGATGTTACAGGTAACGTTTTTAACACGATTAGTCGTGGAGCTTCATATCCTGGCCTGTCTAATAATTTTATTACTTCTTTTTTTGAAGATCAAAGAAACAACTTATGGATCGGTACGGATGGTGGAGGCCTGAATGTATGGAATGCAAATAGGAATCACTTTACCGTTTTCCAAACTCCATTAATTTCCAACAATATTATCAGCAGCATTATTCAGGATGCTGATCAAAATACATGGGTTACTACTTTTGGCGGCGGGGTAAATAGATTAAGTAAAGACGGCAGCGTAAAACAATACCGATTGATCAATACGGATGGCTACGAAAATAAGATAGCCATTAAAGTTTATAAAGACGCTCAAAATAATTTATGGGTTACTACATACGAAAATGGCCATCTGTACTTGCTTAATAAAACACTTGATAGGTTTGAAGCATTTGACCAACAGTTGGGCGATTTGATGTCTATCCGGGAGGACAGGCAAGGAGTGTTGTGGGCCGGTAATTCGCATCAGCTCATAAAAATTGATCGGATAAATAAAAAGCATCAATTCTTTGAAATAGGTAAAACCGTACGCGCCATTTATGAAGATGCTAAAGGGAATTTTTGGGTCGGGTCTGAAGGTGGAGGCTTTGTTTTATTTGATAGAAGTTTGGGTAAAATAATCGCCCGCTATTCTGAAGAAGATGGTCTTTCGAGCAATACGGTGATGAATATTTTAGAAGATGATTCCGGTAATTTATGGATTAGTACTTCTAATGGTCTCAACAGGTTTAACCCTCAAACGAAAAAATTTAACCGATTTTATGAATCTGATGGATTGCAAAATAATCAGTTCTCCTATCGGGCAGCACTTCGGTTAAAATCTGGTAATCTGGTATTTGGAGGCGATAATGGTTTCAACTTGTTTGACCCTGCCAGGGTTTCTGTGCGAACCTATTTTCCAAAAGTTGTAATTACGTCGTTGCGTGTAAATAATAAAGATATCTCCAGTGATAATGATTACTTCACTGACAAGGATGGCAATATTGTGCAATTGACAGTTCCTTATAATGAAGCGGTATTGTCATTTCAATTTGCGGCACTTGAGTATTCAGCTCCTAACAAAATACAGTATAATTATTACCTGGAAGGTTGGGACAAAGGCTGGAATTTGAGTGGAAATTCAAGAACAGTAACGTATAACAATATTAGGGAAGGGTCATACACATTACGTATTAAATCCACAAATGCGGAAGGTACCTGGAATATAAAGGAAACGGTTATTAAAATAAAGGTATTGCCTCCCTGGTATCGAACATGGTGGGCGTATTCCCTTTATTTGCTATCCATTGGCAGCCTTATTTTCCTTTACCTGCGTTATAAAACGGGGCAGGCGAAAATGAAATACGATTTAAAGCTTGCGAGAGTAAATGAGGAAATGCGGAAAACAGAGTTGGAGAGCGAGCGTATGGAAAAAGAAGTACAACTCGCTGAGCTTGAGAAAACCCATGCAGAGTTTGAAAGAGAAAAAGCTGAAAGAGAAGCCGAGCGTGTTATAAACGAAAAGGAAAAAGAGATTAACCAAAAGCGTCTGTCTTTTTTTACCCATATTTCCCACGAGTTCAGAACTCCACTTACCATGATCATCAATCCGGTTCATGATCTTATTAGCCATTATCAGGGTAAAGAAAAAGAAGAACTGCGTGTAATTGGTATGAATGCTACGCGGTTGCTGAACCTTACAGATCAGCTATTGTTGTTCAGGAAAATTGAGGAAGGGGCAGAAGGGTTACATATCAGTAGGTTCGATTTCAGTAAATTGTGTAATACGGTTTATTGTTATTTTAAGTATGAAGCAAAAACCAGGAACATAAGTTACATAATAGAAGGAATAGACACACCAATAGAATTTTATGGCGATAAAAATAAGATTGAGATTATACTGTACAATCTTATTGCCAATGCTTTTAAATATATTACCTGTGAAGGTTCGGTTATTATAAAAGTTGAAAAGGATAAAAATAAAATAAGGACTGTGATTGAAGATACAGGCTCCGGAATTCCGGAAGGAACCAACGATGCTGTTTTTGAAAGATTTTACCAGGCACAAGGGCATGTAAAGCTGGGCTTTGGGATTGGGCTATACCTGGTAAAGCAATTTACCGATATGCACAAGGGAAGTATTGCTTACAAGAGTGCTTTAGGCAAGGGTACTGTTTTTAATCTCAATTTGCTATTGGGCAAAGAACATTTCGGCACATTGCCGATAGATGAGAAATTGGGGAAAGACAGTGCCATTGTTGCTGAACCAAAAGCGTTTAAACAGGAAGAAGATGAGGCTGCTTATATACCTGAAATGCCGTCGCTAAGAGCAGGTAGAGCACTTTTAATAGTGGATGATGATGAAGAAATGGTAAACTACATAGCTTCAATATTTAGCGAAAATTATGTAGTGTACACGGCTATTAACGGGACAGAGGCGTTGAAGATAGCCCGCGACAAAAAACCTGATTTGATTATTTCGGATATTACCATGCCGGAAATGGATGGGATTGCATTATGTAAAGCCATTAAAAACGACAGTGCCATTAACCATTTACCGGTTATTTTGCTTACTGCTCATACTTCAAGGGATGTAGAATTGGAGGGTACTGAGGAAGGAGCAGATTATTATATTACCAAACCCTTCAGTAAGAATTTGTTATTAGCCAGGGTGAACAGTTTGTTTAAAAGCCGGAAAAACCTGCAGCAATATTTTTATGATGAGGTAACACTCAAAAACAATATAACGGAAGCGCAAAAAGTGCCTGTGGAGTACCAGGAGCTTTTGGATAAATGTATTGCAGTTATAGAGAATCATCTGGATGATAATACATTAACCATTGAAAAACTGGCGCGCGAAATGGCTATGAGCCATTCTTATTTATATAAAAGAATTAAGTTGATTTCCGGCCAATCTGTAAACTCATTTATCCGTTTTTTACGCTTGCGGAAAGCAGCAGAATTTTTAATTACCACCAATGACACCGTTTCTGATGTAGCTTATAAAGTAGGTTTTAACGATGTAAAATATTTCAGGGAGCAGTTTACAAAACTGTTTAAAATGAAACCTACGGAATATGTAAAGCAATATCGGGGTAAAGTGCGTGATAAGTTGCGTATAGATAATTACTAACTTTTAGTGCTTGACGCAGATAAGCCGGAAGATACCAACTACATTACATTGTTACCTATTCTATCTGCCTTGATTTTCTTTTGGCTAAAAATATTCTCGCCTGACTTCCATTTATAAAAGATATAGGCAATATTGACAACCGGTAAAAGAAGTATCACTCTCTTGAATCTCATTTATGCACTACATTGCAGATCATTAAATATTAATTAATCTGAACTGTTTTGACAAAACTATTTCGAGTTAATCATCTTTGTATTTTCTTTTTCTTATGTACAGCTAATGCCGGTTCAGTAACTGCCCAAACAAACGATCTGGTAAAGATCATATCTGTTGAAAAAGGCTGGGCTAATAATTCAATCAATACCGTCATTTTCAGAAAGAACTCGCTGGCCACTTTTCGTGATACCCAATACATTGCTTTTTATGATGCTGACCGGTACGTGGTCTTAGGCAAAAGAAAATCGGGAGCCAATCAATGGCAAATTAAAAGAACAAAATACCAGGGAAATACGGCCGATGCGCATAATACGATCAGCATCATGATAGATGGAGACGGCTATCTTCATCTTGCCTGGGATCATCATGATAATCCTTTGCGATACTGCAAAAGTGTACAACCAGGTTCGTTGGAAATGACAGAGAAAATGGCGATGACGTCAAAAAATGAAAACCGCATAAGTTATCCTGAGTTTTACAAAATGCCCGATGGAAATTTATTATTCTTTTACAGGGATGGCAGTTCCGGCAAGGGCAATCTTGTTATCAATAAATACAACACGGCAACGAGGCAATGGAGCCAGGTACAAAGCAATCTTATTGATGGTGAAAAGCAACGAAGCGCTTATTGGCAGGCCTGTATTGATGACAAAGGCACTATCCATATTTCATGGGTTTGGCGGGAAAGTCCTGATGTTGCAAGCAATCATGATATAGCTTATGCCTGCTCAGCCGATGGGGGCATTACCTGGCAAAAATCGAATGGCGAAAAATATCAGCTACCGGTAACTGCAGCCTCAGCCGAATATGCTTTAAGAATACCACAAAAAAGTGAATTGATCAACCAGACATCCATGGGGGCGGATGCAAATGGCAATCCTTTTATTGGCACTTATTGGCGGGAAGTGGATACCAAGGTTCCTCAATACCATATCGTGTACCATACCGGAAGTAAATGGCAAACCGTAGCATTAAATTTTCGTAAAACACCTTTTAGCCTTAGCGGCATGGGTTCCAAGCGAATACCCATTTCCAGGCCACAGGTATTGGTGAAAGGAAAAGGCAAAAAAGCAGCAGTGCTATTAGTATTCAGGGATGAAGAAAGAGCCAATAAAGTTTCAGTAGCTACTATAGCAGGGATAAATAAAGGAAAATGGAGGGTGAAGGATCTTACCCAAACTTCAGTAGGCTCCTGGGAACCTACGTTTGATTCAGAACTTTGGAGACAAAAAAAAGTATTGAACTTATTTTTACAAAATGTAGAACAGGTAGATGCAGAAGGCACGGCCAACATTCCACCTCAAATGGTGCAGGTGCTGGAATGGAAACCTGTGTTTTAGTAAATAATGTAATGAATGTACCGAAACAATTATTAAGGGTATACCATAAACCTGTGCTCTAATTTTAATACGCATTTATAAAAAAATAAAAACAGTGAAACTAATTAAACACTTTGTATTCATTATTTTGGGGGCTTTGTTATACGTTAATGCAAATGCCCAGGAGGATTTAATTACTGCACTACCCAGTCGTCATACTACCAGCCTTAATGGAGTTTGGCAATACATTATTGACCCTTATGAAACCGGCTTTTATGATTACCGATATAAAGAGCTTAATGAAAATAATGCGGCTGCTTATTGGTCTTCAGACCAATTAAAAAACAAGAGTGATCTGCTGGAATTCGGATACACTGATAAGCAAACTTTAGAGGTACCTGGCGACTGGAATCACCAGGACAGGCAATTCCTGTATTTTGAAGGGAATGTATGGTATAAAAAATCTTTTGATTATACAAAGCAATCAGCAAAGAACAGTGTTTATATTTATTTCGGAGCTGTAAATTATAAAGCTGACATCTATCTTAACGGGAAAAAATTGGGATCACATATTGGAGGCTTCACCCCATTTAATTTTAAAGTCCCTGAAAATTTATTAAAAGAAAAAGGTAATTATCTGGTTGTAAAAGTGGATAACAAACGACACAAGGATGATGTACCTACCTTAAATACTGACTGGTGGAACTATGGTGGCATCACCCGTTCAGTTACATTAGTGGAAGTGCCGGAAGTATTCGTGAGAGATTTTTTTATTCAATTACAAAAAGGTGTGGCAGGCAGTATCCCTGATACTAAAAAAGCCCTGGTGGAAGGTTGGGTTAAATTAAACAGGGTACCCGATGCTACTGAAAATATATCTATTGAAATACCTGAGTTACAAATAAAAAAACAAATTGTTGCCAGTGGACAATCTGTAAATTTCAATATGGCAGTGGCAAATTTAAAATTGTGGTCGCCCGAAAATCCTAAACTATACAAAGTAATCGTCAGGTCTGAAAATGGTATGGTTACGGACAATATTGGCTTTCGTACCATTGAGGCATACAATAGGAAAGTATTACTAAATGGCAAGCCTGTATTTATGCGCGGAATAAGCATTCATGGAGAAAATCCGCTGGAAGTCCGCAGGGCTTATAGCAAAGAAGACGCTCTTCAGTTGTTGAGCCAGGCAAAAGAGCTCGGTTGTAATATGGTACGTTTGGCGCATTACCCGCACGATGAAACAATGACGCGTATGACTGATTCACTTGGGCTTTTGGTTTGGTCCGAAATACCTGTTTACTGGACAATTGATTTTACCAGTGCCGAAGTTTACAAAAAAGCCGAGGTTCAATTAAAGGAAATGATAACAAGAGATCGCAATAGGGCAAGTGTTATTATATGGTCCGTTGGAAATGAAACACCTGTAAGCACTACCAGAACCAGTTTTATGCACGCTCTGATTGAGGCTGCGCGAAAGCTTGACGATACCAGAATGATTTCCGCAGCGCTTGAAGTAAATTATAATTCAGGAAAAAACAGTAACAGGGTGGACGACCCGTTAGGTCAGTACGTTGATCTTGTGGCCTTTAATGAGTACCTGGGATGGTACGGCGGCTCGCCTGATAAATGCAGAACTACCAATTGGGAAACGCCTTATGACAAACCCTTGTTTATAAGCGAAACGGGCGCCGGTGCAAAATCCGGTTATCATTCAGATTCTCTTACACGTTTCAGCGAAGAGTACCAGGAATGGTATTATAAAGAACAGATAGCTATGTTTAAACGTATGCCTGATAATTTTGTAGGCCTCTCTCCCTGGGTGCTGAATGATTTTCGTTCACCCAAACGTAACAATCCACTTTACCAGGAAGGCTGGAACAGGAAAGGACTCTTTGATAATGCGGGAAAGAAGAAAAAAGCATTTTATATTCTGAAGGAATATTACAATGAAATGGAAAATAGGAATCAATAACTTGTTGTTTACGTTTAGCATTTTATTTTCTCTCTATAATAAAAAAGTATTACGAATGTCCATAAAACACAAAAATATCAGGCTATTGAAAATGAAGAAACTTTCTATCTTAAGTATATTATTCCTGCTCATGACGTGTATTGCGTCCGGACAGCCAAAAGACAATGGCAGAAGTGAATGGATAAAAATAATGGATAAGATCGTGAGGCCGGTATTGTATAATCTGGCAAATGACGATTTGAAGAAAAATATGCCGGTTGAGATATCGCCCATAAGCGATAATAAAAATGGCCGTATCAGGACTCAATACCTTGAAGCCCTCGGCCGTACGTTGAGTGGCATTGGCCCGTGGCTGGAACTGGAAGGTGGGCCGGCTGAAGAAATCCTGCTCAGAAACCAATATAGAGACTGGGCTATAAAGTCAATAAGGAATGCCACGGATTCTACAAGGAAGGATTACATGATTTGGGAAGGAGGCCAGCCATTGGTTGACGCTTCTTTTTTTGCTTTGGGATTAATTCGTTCGCCCTGGGTCTGGAACCACCTCGATACCGCTACCAAAAGGAATGTTGTAAACTGTTTAATGCTGACAAGAAAAACAGTACCTGTATATTCCAACTGGATTTTATTCAGCGGTATGATAGAGGCCTTTTTCTGTAAATATGGTTATAACTACGATGCGGTAAGGATAGAATATGGTATCAAAGAATTTATGAGCCATTGGTATGTAGGCGACGGCATGTTTTCAGACGGTATGAATTTTCACCTGGATTATTATAACAGTTATGTTATTCAACCTTATTTAAAAGAAATTATTGGCATTATCAATTCAAAGACGGGAAGATATAAAAACGAAAAAGACCAGTTGTTGAAAATAAACAACCGTTATACAGAAATACAGGAACGTTCCATAAATGCAGACGGAAGCTTTCCTGCTTTTGGGAGGTCAATAATTTACCGGTCGGGTGCCTTTCATCATTTGGCCAATATGGTTTTATACCGGCAACTACCGAAAAATATAAGTCCGTCGCAGGTAAGGGAAGCCTTATCCGCTGTAATAAAAAAAACATTGACAACGCCGGGAACCTTTGATAAAAATAACTGGATGGTAATCGGCCTTAGTGATAAACAGCCCGGGCTGGCAGATGTATATAATACACAGGGCAGTTTGTATTTATGCACCGAAGTCTTTTTGCCGCTGGGATTAAAGAATGATGACCCCTTCTGGGCCGATCCACCAAAACCCTGGTCATCAAAAGTAATATGGGCTGGCGGTGATTATTTGCCCGACCATGCACTGGATCTGAGATGATTTGTAAAAAATAATTGGAACTATCTTCTTCAGGACGCATTGCGCAAGTGGTGTCCATTGGTTTTTTAGGAAACATTGTAGCTAATGGCAATCCGGGTAGTTATTTTATGGTACAATATATAAAGCTTATTAAGAATTAGATTCTAATGTGGTGTAAATACAGAATGTGGAGCAGCTATTAGAAGTTACCCTGGGAACTGATGAAATATAAATTCCCCTGTATTTTTTAAGCGTATAATACGTTTTTAAGATAAGTACGAAAATCCCCCTTTTTGATACGCGTTTCACCCCCTTCTTTAATAGGATTGATCCCTATCTTTCCAATTATTAAGGTTGAAAAAACTTATTGTGAGCCTTATAGAAACAACTGAAAACAAAATAATTAGTTGGCTTGTTTAAAAATATACAGAATGGTATCATCATTCCGGTTCCGAACGGTAAACTTTCTTAAAATGAAAGCAATTATAATAAATTATGCCCTGTTTCTTTTTATATGCAACACAGCATTTGGGCAATTAAGCTCATTCAGGCCGGGTGAAATATGGAACGATACGGAAGGCAATGTGATTAATGCACATGGCGGCGGTATTCTTTATCACGAAGGTGTTTACTATTGGTTCGGCGAAAAACGCGGTCGTTCCAAATCAGAAGGTGTGAATGTGTACTCCTCAAAAGATTTATACAACTGGAAACTGGAAGCATTGGCTTTGGCACAGGACGAAGACAGTACAAGCGATATTGCGAAAGGATGTATAATGGAGCGTCCTAAAGTGATTTACAATGCCAAAACAAAAAAATTTGTTATGTGGTTTCATTTGGAGCTACGCGGAAAAGGGTACAAAGCTGCGCGAGCTGGAGTAGCTGTTAGTGAAAAAGTGACCGGCCCTTACCGGTTTATAAAAAGTTTTCGCCCCAATGGAAATATGTCGCGCGATATGACATTGTTTGTGGATGACGATGGATCTGCGTATCATGTATATGCCTCAGATGAAAACTATGACCTGCGTATTGCAAAGCTAAGCGATGATTTTTTGTCGCCCACAGCGGAGGATACATTACTGTTTCGTGCACATCGGGAAGCACCTGCATTATTTAAGTCACATGGGATGTATTATCTTATTACAAGCGGTTGTACAGGATGGGCACCCAATAAGGCTACATTGCATACCGCACATTCGTTATGGGGGCCCTGGCAGTTAAGTGAACAAAATCCTATGCGGGGACCAGATGCTGATCTTACGTTTGGCGCGCAGTCCACTTATGTATTGCCTGTGCAGGGCAGCGCCGGCAAGTTTATTTTTATAGCCGATAAATGGAACCCCAAAAACTTAATAGATAGCAGGTATATATGGCTGCCTGTTTCGTTTGCTGTTGCCGGAACGCCATACGTGCAATGGATAGAAGAATGGAAGTTGAATGGTATGAAATAGTATTGAATTTCAAAAAAACATTTGTAGTAAAATATGAACAAGCTTATACTTGTGTTATCAGGATTGTTGTTTTGCAGCATGCAACTACATGCACAGCCTCCTAAATACAGCGCCTATCTTTTTGCCTACTTTACCGGCAATCAAAACCAGGAAGAGGCCATACGGTTTGCGTTGAGCACAGATGGCTATAGCTTTTGGGCATTGAATGGAAACAACCCGGTGGTATCCTCTGAAAAAATTAGCTCCACTGGCGGTGTGCGCGACCCGCATATTTTGCGTGGCGCTGATGATAAAACCTTTTACATGGTGGCCACAGATATGGTATCCGCTAATGGATGGAACTCAAACAGGGCAATGGTTTTAATGAAATCAAGAGATTTAGTGAACTGGACGTCCTCCATTGTAAATATTCCTGAAACTTTTAAGGCGTTTGAAAAGGTAAATCGTGTATGGGCGCCGCAAACAATTTACGATTCAGTGCAAAAGAAATATTTGATCTATTGGTCCATGCGTGCCGGTAACGACCCTGATGTGATTTATTATTCCTATGCCAATAAAGATTTTACAAGATTGGAGACTGAGCCGAAGCAATTATTTTATAATCCTCATGGTACAGCTTGTATTGATGGAGATATTGTCCTTAAGGAAGGCAGGTACTATCTTTTCTTTAAGACGGAAGGTAGCGGTAACGGAATTAAGATTGCTGTTTCGGATAAGCTTACGGAAGGGTATGTGTTACGAGACAATTACGTACAGCAAACCAAAGACCCTGTTGAAGGTGCTGGTGTATTTAAATTGAATGATGGCACCGGTTATGTTTTAATGTATGATGTTTATACGAAAGGTCGCTATCAGTTTACTAAAACTACCGACCTTGAACATTTTAAAATAGTGGATAACGAAGTGTCCATGAACTTTCATCCCCGGCACGGAACGGTGATACCTATAACAAAGCAGGAAGCAGAACGTTTGACAGGAAAATGGCTGAAATCGCAGGACGTGATGCTATCTGCCCGATCAAAGCAAATCAAAAAAAACAATATTGTTTTTGATACAGCAGGGAAAAAAATATACCTGCCTGTATTGCCCGGTACCTCATTAATGCGTTTCAATCCGGAGTTTGTTCAACTGCCTGGTGTGACTATTACGCCGTCAGGCGGCAGTAATTTTTCAAAAGGGCCGGTATCCTACAAAGTTTCTATAAAAGGGCAAAAAGCCGAAATCTTTCAGGTGTATGTGTTACAAAATCATAACCCTGTACTGAACGGGTTTTATGCTGATCCTGAGATCCTGTATTCAGAAAAAACACGTAAGTTTTACATCTATCCCACGAGTGATGGTTTTACCGGCTGGGCCGGAAACTATTTTAAAACATTTTCTTCTCCTGATTTGGTGAACTGGAAAGATGAAGGTGTCATACTTGATCTGCCAAAACAGGTAAGCTGGGCAAAACGCAATGCCTGGGCGCCCTGTATTGTTGAAAAGAAAATAGATGGGCAGTACCGATATTTTTACTATTTCACTGCCGCACAGAAAATAGGAGTGGCAGTTAGCGATAATCCCATCGGACCGTTTACAGATTTGGGCAAACCTTTAATTGCTGAGAAACCGCAGGGCATAAGAGGCGGGCAGGAAATTGACCCGGATGTATTTACCGATCCGCAAACGGGCAAAAGCTATTTATATTGGGGTAACGGTTATATGGCCGGTGCCGAGTTGAACGATGACATGGTTTCTATAAAGCCAGAAACGCTTTCGATAATGACGCCTGATAAATCCTTTCGCGAAGGCAGTGAGGTTTTTTACAGGAACGGCATTTATTATTTTATGTGGAGCGAAAATGATACCCGCAGTCGCGATTATCGCGTTCGGTATGGTACGGCATCCTCGCCTTTGGGAAAGATAACGGTACCCGAAAATAACCTGGTAATTGAAAAAAATATTGCCGAAGCTATTTATGGAACAGGACATAATTCGGTAATCCAAATTCCGGGTACGGATGACTGGTATATTGTTTACCATCGTTTCACTTATCCCAAAGGTATTGGAATGGGTGATGCTGC
This sequence comes from Hanamia sp., assembly GCA_036566285.1. GTDB lineage: Bacteria > Bacteroidota > Bacteroidia > Chitinophagales > Chitinophagaceae > Ginsengibacter. Next base: position 2,561 of record DATCWN010000340.1, on the reverse strand, counting down.
AGGTTACAACCGCGAAGTATGTATAGATCGGTTAGAATTTAATGCTGATGGAAGTATTAAAAAGGTAATACCTACGCATAAAGGTATTGGGGCAGTAAAAGTGAAATGACAATTATAAGGAAGTAGCTTATGCAGTGATCCGGATTATCAAAAAAATAATAGTAAGAAGATGAAAAAAATAATCCTGTTAGTTCTGGCAATTGCTTTATCAGGAGTAGCCACATTTGCCAACGAACCCGATTCGGCCTATCTTTTTGCCTATACAAAAATGCAGAATGAGGGGCGTAGCGGTTTGCTTTTTGCGTGGAGCACAGATAAAGAAAACTGGCACGCCATAGGCCCTGAATTTGGGTTTGTAAAATCGGATTATAGTCGCTGGGGTAGCGAAAAGCGAATGATAAAGCCATTTTTATTTTATGACACAGACAGTTTATGGCATTGCATCTGGAACCTGAATAATACAGATGAAGCGATTGCTTATACGACCTCTAATGATTTGCAATACTGGATCCCTCAATCCTATTTTATCAGTGGAAATGATCTGGACATTTTCAGTGCTGAAAAAATAAATGCAGAACGCAGCAAGCAGCAACAGATATCGATACTGGGGAAGCCCGAGAGCGGCACCGTAAATAAAGTGCCCTGGACTATTGTGGCCGGACTGATAAAAAAAGTACAGCTTACTGATTACAGAAATCAGCTATGGAGTGAGACGACGAAAGAAGATGTCCGGCGTTTTGCGAATCTTAAATCAGTAGAGGTTTCTATTATTCCAGATGCTTCTAAGCCGAAAAAAATCAGCGATATGTTGGTGGGCGCTTTTTTTGAAGACATTAATTATGCGGCTGATGGCGGTTTATACGCTGAATTGATTCAGAACCGGGATTTTGAATATGATCCTGCAGACAAAGAAGGGAGAGATAAAAACTGGAATAGCAAAACGGCATGGCGCACAACCGGTGATGTAGTATTTAATATCGAATCCGAATCACCACTTCATTTGAATAATAAAAATTATGCAGTATTAAAAGTGGGTACAGGTGCTGCCGCTTTCATAAATGATGGATTTGATGGTATTGCAGTTAAAGCGGGGGAGCGATATGATTTTTCACTATTTACAAAATCGGTTTCGGGTAAAAATAAAAAATTAATGGTCAGGTTGGTAGATAAGGACGGAGGCATACTCGCAGAATCATCAGCAACTATTTCAACCAAAAGCTGGAAAAAATTGAATACAGTTTTATTGGTGAACAAAACGGTTGCAGATGCGAGGCTTGAAATTCTTTTGCCGCAAAATGAAGTCATTGCTTTGGATATGATTTCTCTTTTTCCACAAAAAGCATTTAAAAACCGTAAAAACGGTTTGCGGGCGGATCTGGCACAATCCATTGCTGATTTGCATCCAAAGTTTGTACGTTTTCCCGGAGGTTGCGTAGCGCATGGCGATGGAATAGAAAACATTTATCACTGGAAAAATACGATAGGCGTGCTGGAAGCGCGCAAACCGCAACGCAATCTTTGGGGTTATCATCAAACTGCAGGACTGGGTTACTATGAGTATTTTCAATTTTGTGAAGATATAGGTGCTGAGCCTGTTCCGATAGTGGCAGCCGGTGTGCCCTGTCAGAATTCAGCGAAGCACGGGCATCCCCTGGGGGGACAGCAATGTGGTATTCCCATGTCTGAAATGGATGATTATATACAGGATGTGCTGGATTTAATTGAATGGGCCAATGGTGGCGCCAATACAAAATGGGGTAAAGTGCGCGCCGCTTCGGGTCATCCTAAGCCTTTTGATTTAAAGTATATTGGTATCGGTAATGAAGACCTGATTTCAAAAGTATTTGAAGAGCGATTTACCATGATATATAAAGCTGTAAAAGAAAAATATCCTGATATAACAATCATAGGAACTGTGGGGCCTTTCTTTGAAGGATCAGATTATGAAGAAGGTTGGAAGCTGGCCACCAAACTTAATGTGCCTATGGTTGATGAACACTATTATGTTTCGCCGGGATGGTTTATTTATAACCAGAACTTTTACGACAAGTACGATCGTTCCAAATCTAAAGTTTACCTGGGAGAATATGCAGCGCATTTACCGGGCAGGCCCAATAATTTAGAAACAGCATTAGCGGAAGCGATACATCTAACGGCTTTAGAACGCAATGGCGATGTAGTGCACATGGCATCCTATGCGCCATTACTGGCAAAAGAAGGTCATACTCAATGGAATCCGGATATGATTTATTTCAACAACACCACAGTAAAACCAACCACAGGTTATTATGTGCAAAAGATGTTTGGTCAGAATGCAGGCGATGAATATATTCCCTGTAAAACGGTTTTTTCTGATAATAATGAAAAAGTAAAAAACCGCATAGCATGGTCCGTTGTAAGAGATACCAAAACAAATGAATTAATAATAAAAATGGTAAACTTACTTCCTGTAAATGCAAATGTCGCGATAGACATGAGTGCGTTTCAATTGAGTAATCCTTTGGTGACTAAAACCGTATTGAGTGGCAAGCCGGATGAAAGGAATTTAACCCCGGTTCAAA
>DATCWN010000303.1:0-2512 GCA_036566285.1 Hanamia sp. | reverse complement strand
TTCAACTTTCAACTTTCAACTTTCAACTTTCAACTTTCAACTTTCAACTTTCAACTTTCAACTTTCAACAATTTTTTTGGCTGTAAATTTACGCACTTAAAAATTGAGAATATGACGATTGATAGAAATTCAAGAAATTTTAGCTTTCCCGGACAGTTAGGTATTTTTCTTGGGCTTATGGGTGGCGGCCTTATCCTTGGCGCTCTAATTTCAGCAGGTATCTGGCTGGCTATGACGGGAAGACCTATTCTTTCAATGGAAAGCGACTTATTGAACCCTCAATATTATAATGCCATAATGGCCATGCAGGCTGTTTCTACTTTATTCATGTTTTTTTTGCCGGTTTATTTTTTTGCATTAATCTGTTACCGAAACCCTTCTAAATTTATTGGTTTTAAAACACCTTTTAATTACCGGCAATTTTTATGGATGATGGGTATTCTTGTCATTACTTTTCCTTTATCGGGCGCCTTGTCGGAGCTTACTAAAATTTTACCGATCCCAAAAGATTGGGAAATAAAATTCAAGGCTATGGAAGCAGCCCGCGCCGCGCAGGAAGCGGCTCTTATCAATATTAATACCTTTACCAAATACATCATTTCTTTAATTGTTATCGGAATACTTCCGGGTATTTTTGAAGAAGTTTGCTTTCGTGGCGGGCTTCAGAACATATTAACAAGGTGGTTCAAAGGGCCGTGGGCGGCTATTTTACTTACTTCATTTTTATTCAGCATCATCCATCTTTCTTTTTACGGATTCTTTGTGCGGTTTGCATTAGGAATTATATTGGGGCTGATATTTTATTATAGCGGCAGTCTTTGGCTTGCTATTATTTTTCATTTTTTTTATAATGGATTGCAGGTAACAGCACTTTATTTTACGTCTTCTCCGGGCAAAATTCCAGCGAAGGATATCGAAGATAGCTTTCCTCTTTGGGCCGGTGTAATTGCCCTTGTATTTATTGTATATGCCTTTTTAAAATTCAAAGAGATATCATTGGCGCAGCAACAAAAATTTGTTTATGAAGAAGATGACCCTAATGATTTTCATAACTGGATCGCTAAAGAATCTTAAAACTACAGAATGGCTTTTGATACCAAAACTTTTAGAACAAGAACTTTAACTGCAGTCTTTTTCGCGGCTGTAATGCTTACCGGCTTGCTGTGGAATCAATGGAGTTTTATCATTTTATTTACCATTATTCATTTTGGATGCTGGTATGAATTTATAAGATTGGTAAAGAAAATAAACCCTATTTATTTCAGATCCATAACTTCTTTAGGATTGTTTTACATTACCTTGCCTATATTATTAATGCTCCTGTTGGGAACAAGTTCTTTTACCGGTGCTTACGATAACTTTCCACAACTGATTCCCTGTGGAATCATTTTTTCAATCTGGATCAATGATACCATGGCCTATGTGGTTGGTTCTTTTATTGGCAAAAACCCATTGTCAAAAATTTCTCCTAAAAAAACATGGGAAGGCACTATTGGCGGAATCATTTTAAGTGTGGTAGTAATTACACTTATAGGTAAGGCATCCAACACTTATTCATGGCAACACTGGATGGCTATTAGCTTTTGCTGTGCTGTTGCCGGCACTTTCGGCGATTTGTTGGAAAGTAAAATAAAACGAATGGCCAAAGTAAAGGACAGTGGAAGTTTAATGCCGGGACATGGTGGTTTTTTAGATCGCTTCGATTCTATGCTCATTGCAATTCCATTTGTGTTCCTATATTATTTTTTATTTATCAGGTAAAAAATAAAACCTCTCCTTCTGCACTTCAATTTTTATATTTGTATTTAAACTTAGTTGATGAACATTCATAAAGAGGGCTATAAATCCATAGCATTAGCGGCACTTGTTTTTGGCGCAATCAATATTATTTTCTTTTTCTTCTTCAGCGCCTCCATGCCGGTTGTTGCCTGGATCGTTTTCGGAATAAGCCTGGTTATGCTGCTGTTTATCATCTCTTTTTTCCGTTCGCCCAAAAGAAATTTTACTATAGCCCATCACCAGGTAATATGCCCGGCAGATGGTAAAGTAGTAGTGATAGAAGAGATGACCGACACAGAATATTTTAAAGATAAAAGGCTACAGGTTTCTATTTTTATGAGTCCTGCGAATGTGCACATCAACAGAATTCCCATGTCTGGAAAAGTTGAATACAGCCAATACCATAAAGGAAAATACCTGGTGGCCTGGAGCCCAAAATCTTCCACAGAAAATGAGAGGCATTCTGTAGTTATTAAAAGTGATAATGCAGTAATATTGGTAAAACAAATTGCCGGCGCTGTTGCCAAGCGAATTGTAAATTATCTCCAGGTGGGTCAAATGGTACAGCAAGGAAATGAAATGGGATTTATCAAATTCGGCAGCCGTGTAGATGTGCTGCTTCCAGTGGGCACCGAATTAAATGTAACACTAAACCAGACTGTAAAAGGCGGTGTAACCGTGTTGGCAACCATTGAGACGCTTATTCCGGAAGATGAAGTTACAGACTGATTTT
>DATCWN010000021.1:0-8136 GCA_036566285.1 Hanamia sp. | reverse complement strand
CGTGGAAGAAAGATTTATGGCTGCCACTTGTTTTTTCCCTTTACTGAATTTCCAAAAGATCAGCACCGGAATAATAGCAAAAAGAATAAAAAAAAGCGGCTGCCCAAAACTGATATCGTTAAAATAATCAAAGATCACTTTCCGGTTTTTTATTTACAATATTATTAATAGCGGTTATTATTTCTTTTGTTTGAGAAAAACATTTTTCATTTTCATAAGCCGGTGGAACGTATTGTGCAAACTTGACTGCATTGCCCATCCGAAGACAATTTGCAAATTCAGTAACTGTCTGTTTGGGCAAATCGTACTCACTTAGCTCTATTAATATTTCATCAGAAGTAAGATGAAGTTTATTGAGGTTCGTCTTTCTTGATAAATAGCGTTTAAAAATTTCTGTGAGTCGCGAATGAAATTTTTTCTCTTTGTGCATTTCTATCAATTGCTCTTTTTCCAGAGCGGATAAAGATTGCAGCGCTTCCTCATACGGTGAAAGTTTGGATGAGAAAAGTTCCGTAACACCTTTTTTCTTCCTTAAAAATTTTACCAGGAAAATGATCCACACTATTAATAAGACAATTGCCAGTCCTAACAATGCCCATACCCACCAGGCCCATTCTTTCTTCACTTCCATGATCGGTTTAATATCATGAAACGGCTGGATGCTATCAAGTGGAGAATACAATACATTCACCGCAATAGAATCCGTAAACATGGTAAAAGAGGAATCTCCGTCAAGGGTTTCTAATTTAAGCGCCAGCGGAGGAATCACTCTCCTTCCGGAATCGAAGTTAGTGAGGACAAGGGTTTGGGCGAAATTGAGATTACCATTAGCCATGCCCGAATCAATTTTATTTTTGGTAATTACTTCAAATTTCCCAAAGCTATCCGGAACAGAAAACCAGGTCAGTCTGTAGGTGTTATCGGGCATAGAAGTTTCTACCCGGTAATGTAGTTGCTGGCCAATGAGAATATCATTTTTATCCACAGAGGATTTTATTTCAGGCAATTGGGCAAAAATATTTTGTACAAAAAACAGGGAGACCAACACGAATGTACCAACAACCAATTTTCTCATGTAAACGTAATTCTTCAATTCCTTCTTTGATTTATTTTCTTCTTATAAAAAATTGTTGTAAAATTTTTACATAATCTTCATCCGTACGCACATGAAGCAAATCGGCGCCTGCCTTTTTAAAAATATTTTTACATTGAGCGCTCTGCTCAATAAAGTTTTGATGATAATTATGACGAACCATCACATTGGAAGTATCAAGCCATTGAGTTTTTTGTGTTTCAGGATCCTGCACTTTTACCATGCCAATATCCGGCAACTGGCTGTCCATTTTATCATATACCTTAAGGCCAATTATGTCATGCCTGCGGCCCATTACCCGAAGCCTGTGTTCATAATTTTCATCAATGAAATCACTCATAATAAAAGCGATACTCCTTTGGCGGTTGTTGCGGTAAAAGAATTTTAATGCTTCGCGTATATGAGTGCCTGTGCGTTTAGGCGTGGCCGTTAGTAATTCACGGACAATAAAAAGCGCATGGTGTTTTCCCTTTCCCGGCGGAATATATTTTTCTATTTTATCGCTAAAAAATATGACGCCTACTTTGTCATTATTATTAATGGCGCTGAAAGTAAGCACTGCGCCCATTTCTGTAATTAAATCTCTTTTGCGGCGCTGAACCGTTCCGAATAATGAGCTGGCGCTTACGTCCACAAGTAATATCACCGTAAGCTCTCTTTCTTCTTCAAAAACTTTGGTAAAAGGATGTGCGTAGCGGGCACTCACATTCCAGTCAATAAACCTTACATCATCGCCATGAGAATATTCCCTCACTTCGCGAAAGCGCATTCCCTTTCCTTTAAAAGCAGACTGGTATTCACCGGAAAAAAGATGCGTGGTGATCTTTTTGCTGATGATCTCAAGCTCTTTTACTTTTTTAATTATCTCGGAAGTGGTGAGCATTCTTATTGGTTAATTAGTTTATTGGGTTTATGGGTTAAATGGTTTATTAGTTTATTAGTGCACCTCGTACATCATACATCAAACATCGTACATCACTATGGTACACTCACTGCTTTTAATATTTCTGTAATGACCATTTCTATATTTATATTTTCTGCCTCTGCCTCGTAAGTAAGCCCGATGCGATGGCGTAAAACATCTTTGCAAATATTTCTTACATCTTCGGGAATTACATATCCGCGCTTGTTCAGATACGCATACGCTTTTGCCGCCAAAGCCAGGTTGATGCTCGCTCTTGGAGAACCGCCAAAAGCTATCAGTGGTTTTAATTTATTCAAATTATACTGATCCGGAAAACGGGAAGCAAATACAATGTCAATAATGTATTGCTCTACCTTTTCATCCATATAAACTTCTCTTACCAACTGGCGGGCGTTCAATATTTCCTGCGAAGAAACCACTGCGTTTATGCGTGGCTGTTGTAGTCCCAAAACATTTTGTCTTATAATAGCCTGTTCTTCAGTTTTTGTAGGATAATCAATAATTACTTTCAGCATGAAACGATCCACCTGCGCTTCGGGCAAAGGATACGTTCCTTCCTGCTCTATAGGATTTTGTGTGGCCAACACCAGGAAAGGTTCTTCCAGTTTGTAAGAATTATTCCCAATGGTTACCTGTCGCTCCTGCATCGCTTCGAGCAAAGCACTTTGCACTTTGGCTGGCGCCCTGTTTATTTCATCAGCCAAAATAAAATTCGCGAATATGGGTCCTTTGCGAACCACGAATTCATTTTTTTGCTGGTTGTAAATCATAGTGCCTACTACATCGGCAGGCAATAAATCCGGTGTAAATTGAATACGGCTAAATTGTGCGTTGATGGTGCTTGCAAGAGATTTTATAGAAAGGGTTTTAGCCAGTCCTGGTACGCCTTCCAGCAAAATATGTCCATTGCTCAAAAGGCCGATAAGCAACCGTTCCACCATGTGATGCTGGCCTACGATTACTTTACCAATTTCATCATGTATTTTTTCAATAAAAGTTGCTGAATGATTAATTTTTTCATTGAGCAAACGAATGTCCTCTGCAGTTTGTAACATTTGATTTAAATAAAATAATAAAATAATTCAAAGGGTTGCAAATTACGAACAACCCATAAACAAAAAGATGTTTGCAAAAAAGCTTCACGGAAAAGTATGTTAAAAAAAGAAAGGGAGCGGCTCTCCCTTTTCTAAAATACTTTGACCAACTTAAGAATGCATTTTATCCTCCACCCTGAAAGATACTTTGCAGATAACACCATAAGAAGATACTTTATCATCCTTTACGTGTACCTTAAAATCTTTTACATAAACGGAATCAATATTCTTGATCGTTTTTGAAACTTCTGCTACGGCATTTTTTATTGCTTCATCAAAGCTGTTTTCAGATGAGGCAATTACTTCAATTACTTTTACGATTGGCATAATAATAAGTTTTTAATCCGGCTACCGGACGGTGAGTAATTATAAATACAATTTGAGCATGATGCAAAATCTATTCCGTTTCTGTTAATGTGTATGTGTAATTGACTGCATTATCCCGTACTTTTTAGTAAATAATCTACATTTGCAGAATCAAAAAGAAACAGGTGCATAACAATCGTTTTATACAAAGCTTTTTTGCCGTATTACTGTTGGCCATTTTTGCGTTAAGCAATACGCCCACAAAAGTGCTGCACCAGCTATTTGCCAAGCACACTGACTTTACAGTCACCACTTCAGATAATTCCCATACCCCACAACTCAGTGTAGCAGGCATTGATTGCCATTGCCAGAGCAATGTGGTAATGGCTCCTTATACCTTTGAGAAGGCTTCTACAATTAAAGAAAATGCACCCTGCTTTGTGGCCTATACCACCGCACGGGTTTCGAATATTTCTTTTGCCCAACCCATCACTTTTGCATTAAGAGGGCCGCCATCGGTAGCATAACTTCTTATCAACTTCTACGGCTTTTTTTCACATTAATCCCATGGATCATTACATGGATCATTATTCATTAAAGAATATAATCCTGCAAAAGTTTTACAAAATGAAATTCGTCAAATGTCTTCTCATAATATATTCGTGTCTTTTTTTATTACCAAAGATTTCCGCGCAGAAAAATAGCATAAGGTTTTCTCTTTCGGGGAAAATTAATACCATCTCGGGGCTGCCTCTTGACGGGGCATCAGTGTATATCGCCGATCTGAAAAAGGGAAGTGTTGCGGATGCCAGTGGAAATTATTCAATAGCCAATATCCCTCCGGGCACTTATCTTGTAGAAATAAAATTTATAGGTTATAAAACCCTTCTTGAAAATATTTATTTTAGTGAAAATAAAATCAAAAACTTTTCGATGGAAGTTTCTATAACTGAAGAAAGCGAAATCGTAATTACAGGCTCCTCAAAAGCCACTTCCATCAAAAGAAATCCTATACCGGTTGTTGCTATCAACAAGCAATTTCTTCAACAAAACTTAAACACCAACATCATTGATGCCATTGCAAAAGTACCCGGAATAAGCGCCGTTACTACCGGACCCAATGTGTCAAAGCCCTTTATCCGCGGCCTCGGGTTTAACCGTATCCTTACTTTATATGATGGGGTAAGACAGGAAGGCCAGCAATGGGGTGATGAGCATGGAATAGAAGTGGATCAGAATACAGTAGAAAAAGTAGAAGTGGTGAAAGGCCCGGCCAGCCTAATTTACGGCTCGGATGCCGTGGCTGGTGTGGTGAATCTGATACCGGCAAATCCTCCTGCCCAGGGAAAAATAATGGGCAATATTTCTAATGAATACCAAACCAATAACCGGCTTATAGAAAATTCTGTAAGCATTGCCGGGCATACGAATGATTACACATGGGGTGGCACTTTTTCACACAAGCTCGCTACCAATTATAAAAATAAATTTGATGGCCGGGTGTATAATACCGGCTTTGCAGAAACAGACGCTTCGGCAAATGTGGGCATTAATAAAAAATGGGGATACAGCCGGATTGGCATTTCAATGTTCAATGATCTCCAGGAAATTCCTGATGGTAGCCGCGATTCCGCATCCAGGAAATTTACCAAACAAATTACCGAAGTAGATGACTACCGGCCCATTGTAAGCGATGCCGAATTAAGCTCTTATAAAATTTCTGATGTGCATCAACATGTACAGCATTACAGGGTTTACAACACCAACAGTTTTTTAATAGGCGGAGGAAGACTGGCAGTAAACTTCGCTTTTCAAAGAAGTTTGCGTCGGGAATACAGTCATCCTGAAGTTCCCATTCCGGGGTTATTTCTTCAGTTAAATACCTACAGCTATGATGCTAAATATTATTTTCATGAGGCAAAAGGATTGAGCATAACTACGGGCATCAATGGAATGTATCAGAATAATAAAGTGGATAAAGGGACTGAATTCATTATACCTTCTTACAATCAGTTGGATTTCGGGCCGTTTATTTATGCAAAAAAATCAATAGGAAATCTTGAAATTGCAGGCGGCTTAAGATATGATGTAAGAGGTTTCCATAACGATGATTTGTACACCAATGAAAATGCCGCTACAGGATTTGAGCAAGCCGTTAAAGGCATGGATACAGCCGGTGCAAGCCATCCGTTTGCTGCCTACCAACATACTTTTTCAGGATTCAGTGGAAGTGTAGGTGCGTCTTATAAAATAAATAATGAGTGGAGCGTCAAAGCCAATATTGGAAGAGGCTATAGGGCGCCAAACATCTCTGAAATATCTTCAAACGGCGTTCATCCCGGAACCAATATTTATCAAATCGGCAACCGGAATTTTAAGCCGGAATTTAACCTGCAGGAAGATTTTGGAATCACCTACAACTCCACGCATGTTACCATAAATGCGGAAGTTTTCAACAATGATATCCGGAATTATATTTACAATCAAAAGCTGATAAATGCGCGGGGAGAGGATTCTGTAATCATCCCCGGCAACCAAACTTTTGAATTCGTTGCCGCAAAAGCCAATCTTTATGGCGGCGAATTAAGCATAGACATTCATCCTCATCCACTCGACTGGCTTCATTTTGAAAATTCATTGTCTTTGGTTTATGGGAAAAATAAAGGAGTGCCGGGTATGGGCAAAATACCTGACAGCGCCAAATATTTACCTTTCATTCCGCCGCTGCACACGATGTCAGAATTGCGTGGAAATTTTAAAAAAGTAGGAAATTTTTTGACAAATGCTTTTGTAAAAATCCAGTATGAGATATATACCAAACAGGACAGGGTGTATTTGGAAAATAATACGGAAACCCCTACGCCGGGTTACCAATTATTGAATGCCGGAATCGGTACGGATATTATCAATAAAAAAGGAAAAACCATGATGACCCTTTCATTTCTCGGAAATAATTTATTGGATGTTGGCTATCAATCGCACTTAAACAGGCTGAAGTATTTTGAAGAATATCCGGGAAATTTTACAGGCCACAACGGGATTTATAATATGGGTAGAAACTTTAGCGTGAGGGTGAATGTGCCATTGAGCTTTTAAAAAATATTCTTTCCAAAAAATAATTATCCTTTTAGCATATAGAGGGATCATGTAAAAGTGATCCCCTTTTCCTTATCATAGTTTTCATTGTATTTCACAAAGAAGCCCAGATATATAAGCCGGCTGAGACGCATTACCCATGGCTGTAGAAAAAGAAGTAGCAGGCCATTAAAAATGATCCAGTAAAATACACGGTTGTCGTCCACCGAAATGCCAACGATGAACCACCAAATCATAAAAGATATTGCTGAAATAGCCACCATCACGCCGTAGCTTACATAACTGGTACCGATCCAAAAGCCAGGCTCAAGATCATATTTTTGATGGCATACCGGGCAATGGTCATACATGTTTAAAATATTGTGGAGGCTTAGTTTTTTATAGGGATTTTTATTTCTAAACATATCTCCCCTTCTGCATCGCGGGCATCTGAGAGTCAGTATACTCCATAGATAATTCGGCTTTGGCTTTTTATCTTCCATTATTTTGTAAAGGTATAAAAGACACTAAGCTTATGATAACCAAATTGGGAAAGGAACTGTCGTCTTTTCTTTTTATTGATCTGTGATATTTTTCTTTTGTAAGGATTCATGAATTCTCACGGTCTCCATCAGGGCAGCCGAGCCATACCAGGGATGCAATTCCATTTTTAATATTCCTGCTTTTATCGCAGGATCGCTTTCAGTTAATTTTCTCGCTTCTTCCACGGATTCTACATTGAAAATAAATATTCCCCGCAAAGGCTGATCATCAAGAAATGGCCCGGCAACAATGAGTTTGCCTTCAGCAGCCAGCTTCTGAATATTTTTCAAATGAGCCATCTGAATTTTTTGCCGTTCCGCGGCATCTGTAATCTCAGTTTTACCGGAGGTTAGAAAAGCCATCACATACTTTTTCATTCCGTATTCATCGGCGCCGGTTTTCTTTACCAGCACTGAATCGTATGCCACAGGAGAAGTATTTTTTTGCGCAAAGCTGGTGGTGCACAACAACAGTATGTATGCAAAGAGTATATTTTTCATGGAAATAATTTTGAAATAAGTGATAGGACAAAACGAAATTAATTCATCCGGCTATCTCATTTCAAAATAATTTTTTGCAAAAAATCTCTAAAAACCAAGAAGGTTTTTTCAGGCCCCTGACCAATTATGAACTTTCCAAAAAACTTCTTGGTTTAACAGGATTAAATTATTTTCTATGATGAAGGAAGTTCCATTTTTGATTTGTTCAGTACCGAGGTTACCGCTGAAATGACGCCTGCTATATCAGAAAGATCCGCGGGCACAATCATTGAATTATTGGTCTTGGCCAGTTTGCCAAACTCGGTAAGATATTGCTCTGCAATACGAAGGTTTACCGCATTCATTCCGCCTTCTTCATTGATGGATAAAGCGATTTCCCTGATACCTTTTGCTGTTGCAATAGCCACCAGTTCAATTTCAGAAGCGCGTCCGCTTGCCTCATTTATCCGGCGTTGTTTTTCACCTTCGGAGAGTGCAATGGTTTCTTGTTTTACACCTTCGGCGCGGTTAATTTTTGCCTGCTTATCACCTTCAGATTCTGCGATCAAAGCGCGTTTTTCACGTTCCGCACGCATTTGTTTTTCCATAGCATCTCTTATA
>DATCWN010000562.1:0-11727 GCA_036566285.1 Hanamia sp. | reverse complement strand
CCACTCTAAAAGAATCTACAGCCATTAACCCGATGATGATTAATAAATACTAAAAAAGTTCTAATTGATAATTCTCCAACTATCTCATTACAATAAATTATCATCACTTTGAGATAACGATTTACTTTTGTTCTCAAATAAATAAGCTATAATAGCTTCCCCCTGACCTTTTAATGTGCTTGCGAATGATGGCATTCGTCCTCCTCCCTGTCTTATTTTACTCAAAACACTTTCCTTGTTCATTTGTTCCTGTATTTTAAGCAATGAAGGGTTATCCACTCCATTTCCATTTCTATCCACTCCATGGCATCCTAAAGAAACCCGACTTTTGATATCTGGGCTACCGCATCTATCTTTTTTCCTTCTCTTTCAACTGTAACCAGGTTAGGAGGAGCAGGTAAATCATAGTCCCATAGATCATGATGCACCGTTTGATAATACCATTTAAGTTTACCGGTTCTTGCATCAAGCGCTATTACACAATTGCCGAATAAATTTTTCCCTTTGCGATCTGCGCCGTAAGAGTCATATGTGGGAGATCCTGTGGCAAGAAATACCATACCCCGCTTTTTATCGAGGCTCATGCCTCCCCAATCGTTGGCACCTCCTACATATTTCCAGGCATCTTCAGGCCATGTTTCATATCCCGGTTCACCCGGCAAAGGAATCGTATGGAACGTCCATTCCAACTTGCCTGTTCTGATATTATACGCTCTTTCATAACCAGGTTCTGCCCCGTATAATTCAGAAACCTCAGTACCCAATATCAATAAATCTTCAAAGACAATTCCCGGAGAGGTAGGCACTATAGAGATCGTTTTCGGATCACCCCGCATTCCCACATTCAAATTTACTTTTCCATTTTCTCCGAATCCGGCAATCGGAACTCCACTCATAGCATCCAGTGCAAAAAGCCGGTCATCTGCCGTAAATAAAATTCTCTTATCATTTCCACCCTGCCAGTAAGTAACGCCCCTGTTTACCCCGCCTCCCTGTCCTCCGTTAAAAGGATCGTAGCCCCATATTTTTTTACCTGTTGCAGCATTGATAGCATACACAAGGTGCCGGGCTGAGGTAATATACATAATGGTGTCTATGATAATAGGATTACATTCACTTCTTTCAAAACGGGCTCCTTTAATAGTGTCATTTGGATAAAAAGTCCACGCCAACTTCAGTTCTTTCACATTTTCCCTGTTAATCTGAGCCAGGCTGGAATAACTTGCACTCGTTGCGTCACCCTTGTAAACACTCCAGGTGCCAAATTCATTGGTATGGCAACCTAAAAAAAAGGTAAATAAAAATATCCATATCCATCCTTTGATTTTTGGCCCTTTATAGTTAAGAATGAGATTACTAATTGGATTCATTATTATTCATTCGTTATTCCCGATTTATAATCTTTATCAATTGCTATGTTAAAGTTAAATGTCTGCATCCATTATCGTACAAAAAATATTGAGACAGTATATTGATAAATAAAAATCATTACTTTTCTATACTAAAATCAATCCGTCAATTTCTTCAGAATAACAGGTAATAACAAAAAGAAGACGCATCAGCTGATTTTTATTTTTTAATCGTTAAATTAAAGGGTAATGAAAATTATCCTTATCTTATTTATTTGCTGCCCCCTGGCATTTGCCGTGCTTTCCTTATTTCTTCCACACTTACCCCGTCTTCCTTATTATTAAAATTCTGTCTTACGTACGTTAGAATATCGGCAATATCTTCATCTTGCAGCAGTCCTAATGCAGGCATCGCATTGTTATACGATTTGCCTTTCACCGTTATCGGCCCTTGTATCCCGTTCAATACTATATGAATAAGTCTGTTTTTATCCCCCAATACCCATTCTGATCCGCTCAATGGTGGAAAACGGTCGTTGCCAAGGCCATCTCTCTGGTGGCATACCGCACAATAGGTGTTGAACACCCTGGCGCCTTTTACCAGTTCACCTTTATCCAGGTTGTCTTTAATCTCATCGGGGGTCTTTATGTTGGTGGCCTGATGCTTCCTCTCTTCCATTTTGGCCAACTGGGCTTTTCCAAATTGATTTTTATCGCCTTTGTACATGATACGCCATATCTTCCCTTTCTCTGAATCCGAAACATACAGGGATCCATCCGGCCCCATCGACAGGCCCATAGGACGATATTGGGCATCGCTTGTATTTACCACTGTATCTATGCCTGCAAAGCCATCTGCAAAAACTTCCCACGGACCGGACGGCAATCCGTCTTTCATTGGCACAAAACACACAAAATAACCGGATTGAGGATACGGCGCACTGCTCGTGGAGCCATGGAAGGCCATGAATGCTCCGTCTTTATAATGTTCGGGGAATTGATTACCCGTATAGAACAACAGGTCATTGGGGGCAAAGTGTCCCGGAAATCCAATTAGGGGTTGGGTGTATTCACTTCCTTTCCCTTCTTTCTTACCGTCTCCTCCGTATTCGGGGTTCAGCAGTTTCTTCCCTTCCACCTGGTCATAATAGTAATAGGGCCAGCCCGCATTGGAGCCTTCTTTTAATTTCAAAAACTCTTCCGAAGGTTTTACGGCTCCGTCCCACGCACTATAATGATTGGGCCATGTACTATGCAAATAATCTCTTCCATGCATGAGGGTGAACAGGTTATTGTCTTTGTCGTTCCATTCCAGGGCTACAATACTCCTAAGCCCTGTCGCAAATTTTTTACCATCCTTTTGAAACTGGTTGGGCTTGTTGGCATCAAATTTCCAGATACCTCCTCTCAATTCAAGGATCGGGCAGGAATCCATACCAGGTGAGAATGGGGCCCTGTCCTGTATCTGGCAGCAATCGGAGGGGGCTCCGAAGGGGATATACATATTTCCCTCTTTATCGAAGGCTACGGGTTTGGTGTCGTGCTGGCGTGGGGGCTGGGTGTCTGTTAGCATTAACTCCATCTTACTATCGGGTACTAATTTACCGGGGGTTAATTTTTGCCGGAATACCCGCGTTACGGAACTGAACCACAGGTAACCGTTATGGATTCGCATGGCGGTACCATAACTCCCTTTGTCTAAATAATCATCGAAGTTTTCAATTACATCGGCTTTGCCATCTCCGTTGGTATCTCTTAATGCTGCGTTCCCGCCCAGTGAATCAGGAAAACGGCGCTTCACATAAATATCTCCGTTGCTGTTTACGGCCAGGTGCCTGGCTGCTCCTTGCAAACTATCTACTACCACCAGCGCTTCAAAGCCTTCCGGCAGCACAAGCCCTCCGTTATCTGCATCTCCCGCAGGTAACATCCCTCCTTGTTTACATTGGCTGAAACTGATGCCAGCTAGTAATATGAATAATAACGGCTTCAGTGAAAATGGCTTCTGAAAAAAGGATTGAACTGAAAATCTCATCTCTATGTATATTTTGAATTTATAGTTTCGTAGATTAAATTTAATCTCTAACTCCGATTACTTTATTTGAGTTATAAAAACCTGGAAAACAATTCTTACCATCACAACCTCCTGTATTCTATTGAATAAAACTTTAAGATTTATTCCGGATTCTAACGCATTCTAAAAATTTATCAGAGATCTATTATTTGCGGGCATCGTGAATTGCTTTCAAAAGAGAAAACTGACTGGTAGTATCCCCTGTTATTTCCCAAATCATGATACCACGGCCTCGCTTCATAGCCAGTTTGGTTTTTTGTTGCATTGTTTTAATACCATTATAATAAATGCTATCATAAACGTCAGCATAGGGATCTGCTCCTCTCGCCAGTAAACTGCGATATGAACCACCTTTTCCCGTTCCTTTGCCATAGAAAGGTACACCCATTACCGCCTTCTCTTTGGGCAATCCTCGTTTTGTAACCCAATAATCGAATGATTCTACAGCGAGCCAGTAAGGAGAATGGGGAGTTATTAAATGAGGGCGATGAGAACCGGTGCCTTCATTATCGTATCCCATAATATTAATCCAGTCGGCAATCTGAAATACTTCATCTTTAATACCGTACACATAGGGAAGATGATGCGACTCCACTGCTGCCGTAAGTTTCTTCCCGTTTTTATGCAAACTATCTCTCAATTGTTCCATCAGCAAAACGAAATCAGATGCCGAAGGCTCTACAGGATCAGGAAACTCCCAGTCAATATCAATGCCGTCCAAATCAAACTGCCGAACCATCTCCATCACGGAATGCGTAAAATTGGTTCGCGTTCTCGCAGAATTTGCTAATATTTCAAACCGTGTATCAATACCCGGACCATCTCCAATCGAAAATCCGCCAACTGAAACAAATACTTTTACATTGTGCTCATGAGCATTCCGCACCAGGGAGCGTAATGTATCTGGATGGGATAAAGGCATCAGGTTACCTGTATTATCCGGCGCAGGAATCGCAAAAGCATAATTAATGGTGGTAAGATACTGGTAAGCTATATTACTCATACTACCCTTACCTGCTGACCAGAAAAGGTAGCCCACTACTTCAAAGTCGTTGTTACTCTCGTTGGAACTATTCACTTTTCCAGTTGAATTACACGAGGTTATGGCCAGAAGTGCAAGAAACGAAAACAGATAAATAAGATGTTTTTTCATTGGATATCTTTTTTGTGTAATGAAATCTCTATCTATTTAATGGCATCATGGATTGCTTTCAACAAGGAATATTGTCCTGTCGTATCTGATGATATTTCCCAAATCATAACCCCTGCACCTCGTTTTTGTGCCAGTTTTGTTGCTCTTTGCATTGTCTTAATACCCATATAAAAATAACCATCAATACCAGTATAAATAACACCAGTATCACTGTACGCAACATCAGCATAAGGGTCTGCTCCATTGGCTAATAATGTGCGGTAAGGATGATATGACCGATTAGTCCCTTTCCCATAAAATGGTACGCCCATAACGGCTTTGTTCTTTGGCAATCCCCGTTCATTTAACCAATGATCAAAGGAAATAATTGAAAGCCAGTACGGAGCATGGGCCGTTAATTGATGAGGTCTATGCGATCCGACCCCTTCATTATCATAACCCATAATATTGATCCAGTCAACTATATCGAATACTTTTTCATCAATTCCGTAGGTGTAGGGCAAATGGTGAGATTCCACAGCGATAGTTAACTTCTTTCCTGCAGGATGTAAGCTATCTCCTAATACCTTCATCAATGCAACAAAATTCGACATAGATGGTTCAACCGCATCAGGAAATTCCCAATCAATGTCGGCTCCATCCAAATCAAATTGACGAATCATTTGCATCACAGAATGGGCAAAATTGATTCGTGTTCTTTCAGTATTGGCCAATACTTCAAATCGGGTATCAATACCTGGACCATCTCCTACTCCAAATCCACCAACCGAAATAAAAACTTCTACTTTATGCGAATGAGCATTACGAACCAAGGCATGCAATGTGTCCGGATTAGGTAAAGGCATGAGATTTCCTGAATTATCCGCAGCAGGTTTGGCAAATGAATAATTAATAGAGGTCAGATACTGATAAGATATAGAAGCCACAGTACTCTTCCCCTGAGGCGCCGGGAGAAAATATCCTACAACCTTGAACTTCTCATTAATCTCATTTGAATTGCTTGCTTTATTAGCCGAGTTACACGATATCATGCCAAGGAACATGCAAAGTGAAAACAGGTGAATTACATCTTTTTTCATTTAAAATATACTTTTATTTGTTAGTATCTTAATCGTTTTGAGATTTAGTTTTAGCATACTCTCATCATCACTAATAAATACACGCGTTTAGGCTTGCTTGTTAACGTCCTGTCCTACGTTATTCAAGTGTATTGAAGAACAGTGAACACCTATGTGCAGAGAAAATAATTCTTTTACAAAAACCCAAAAAAGTCAGTTATCAACAGAGAACAGATAATCTCCGGAAAGGAATTAATAAGAAAATTTCATCTTCTTTATACAAATTAAAAACTATTGATAAATCAAGTTTAACTCTAAATTTTATTCTCCCTTCCTGATTACAACGGGATCCGCTATTCCAT
Organism: Hanamia sp.; assembly: GCA_036566285.1. Classification (GTDB taxonomy): domain Bacteria; phylum Bacteroidota; class Bacteroidia; order Chitinophagales; family Chitinophagaceae; genus Ginsengibacter. Next base: position 5,731 of record DATCWN010000562.1, on the reverse strand, counting down.
CCAAATCATACACGATTATTCCATCCCGGATGGTCATTTCACATTCAAGTCTTTGTTTGCTCTTCAACTTATACCCCATTCTATCCCAATATCCAAAGTCCCCTTCACGCAAATTCAATACGGCTACATCCGCTACGGCTCCTACCGAAAGATTACCCAACTCTTCATGCTTTATTTCCTGTGCAGGATTCCACGTACTGGCTTTGATAACATCCGGCAAACTCATGTTCATCGTTAAAAAAAAGGACATGATATTCAGCATGCTTTTCATTGCGGCGTTCATGCTACCTGTATGGAGATCGGTACTAATGGAATTAGGATAAAAACCACTCTTAAGCGCCGGAACTGCCTGTCTGAAATCAAAACTGGCACCCCCAAATCCCACATCAAAGACGATTCCTCTTTTCTGGGCCTCAGGAACAAATGACTTTAATTGCCTGGTCTTTAAATCCACAATCGGGTCTCTTCTTGTCAGCTCGGTAAATGCATGCGTATAAATATCACCCGGGCGCAGATGTTTGAAAAATAGTTCCTCTATAGAAAGAGGAGGATGGGAATCATCGCCCCCAAAATCTATCATCACCGGCAAATTGGCTAAGGTTCCAGCCTCCACCACTCTATTTACCGGTGTCCATTCTGCCGCTTCGTAATGAGCCAGTTTGAACCCAACAATATAATCCTTATACTGTCTTGCCACCGTAGCTGCCATCTTGGAATCCATATCATTAACATCCTGCTCATAAGCGCCACCTCTCATTCCGGCTCCTACTATATTTAAAAAGGCAAGTACCCGGGTTCGGGATTTATCTATGGTTTGTTCTTTAAAAAGAGGAAACGTACGCCATCCGGAACTACCTGCATCCACTACGGTTGTAACACCCGACCGGAAAGTAAATCCATCAGGAACCACAGCGCTGGCACCATCCATCAGGTATTGATCAGGATGGTTTCCGTAAAAAACATGGGTATGAATATCAATAAGGCCCGGGGTAACATATCTTCCCTTAGCATCAACCACCTGGACGGCGTCCCTGGCATTGATATCCTTTGCTATCTTAGCAATTTTACCATCTTTGATTGCAACATCCATCACACTATTAATATTATTCTTTGCATCAATAACATGACCGCCTTTAATTACTATACTATACGTCTGTGCCTGTGTAAGACTTAATCCAACTAAAAAAAATAAGAAGAAAAATAAGAAATATGCTTTTTTCATTGTAATAATTTATCATTTATAAAACCATGAGTCAATCAATTGAATCGTTTTCATACAGAAGCTTCCTTAAGTTCTTCTCTGAGCCTTTTTGCCACGATTTTTTCCTGACCTGCTTTCAACATAAAGACGGTAAGATCAATACTATTGTCTTCATCTCCCCACGAAATCACTTCAATAGAAGGGCTTCCTATACGCAGTCTCTCTCCAAGGTCATGGCGTGACAATTTTATTTTATTTTTATTCCATGATATATTTATTTTGGGTGTGTGGTTAGCAATCGGTGGCACCGTTACTGAAGCGGTAACTCCTTCTATTCCCTTAACGGCGTCCGTAATGACTTTAACCCGGTCTTCCCACATTTTCCATTCTTTATCATGATCCTGCCGAATGTATCCGTCCAAGGCTGCGTACATCCCCAGCATCTCTTCTTTATTTACTTTCATCCCCCGACCTATGGTAACTCCATTCGGGGAATCGTTGAGCCGGGCGGCGGCAATGATATCTTTTTTGCCCATAAGTACGCCAGCGCTTTGCGGTCCGCGTACGGCCTTGCCTCCCGAGAGAGTTACAAAACTAAAGCCCATATCATTGAACTTCCAGAGATTGGATACGGGGGGCACATCGGCTGCGATATCAATGGTAGCCGGAAGGTTATATTTTTTGGCCAATGCCAGCCACTCCTCATGCATGATTTTTCCTTCCAAAGCATTACAGTTCAGGAAGTGCATAGAGGCTGTCTTTTCATTTACAGCTTTGTCCACATCTTCAGGTGTTTCTACAGGGATTAATGTAATTCCTGTATTCGCAAGTGCATGTTCATACCCATCAAAGTGTCCTTTTTGAAGGAGCACTTCAGATTTTATACCGTTTTCTTCAAGCCGGTGAGGTAGCTGCTTTATTTTATTGGGATCGGTACCCGTAAGAATCCCCGCCATCCCGAGGGTCAGCGCGGAAAAAGCTCCCGCCGTTACCATTGCTGCCTCTGAATGAACCATTTGGGCAATCTTTTCTCCTACTTTGTCCTGAACCTCATTCAGCATACAAAATTCTTTGGCGCTCTGGTCTATTGCTTTCATTACTTCATCATGCATCAAAGATGCAGTCATGGTTGTGTAAGTACCCGCTGCATTAATGAAGGTCCGGATACCCAGTTCTTCCAGCAAGTTCCGACCTGCTGCTGATTCTACAGTTGGGCCTGAAAAGGCTGACTTCGGTATAACACTCCCCAAAAGTCCACCACCAACGGGTAGCAAGGTTAATCCCTTGATTATGTCTCTGCGTTTCATATTGTTTGATTTTTATTTTTTAGAAATCAGATATTTTAAAAAGTATTTAAGATTGACAAAAAAGACTTCTCTAAATATCAGCACCTTCATTAACGAAGACCTCTGAAGAAAATTCAAACCTGGAAATTTCATTTTTATATTATATTGGATTTTTGTACTGATATATGTAATGACCCATATTTACCCAAATTGTCCCAAATTTTATTTCTGCTTTTGATAAAAAGCTTTTAACACTAAAAGAATATTTCATAAATGCAACATCATGAGAGTGCATTTCGATTGCTGCAAAGATTGCTGACCTTGAAAAATTATTTCGTATTCTTCTTATTCCCCTGCATCTTCCATTCACGTCCTGGTATATCCACACGAAAACTTTCCAGGTTGCCCTGGTCCATTAAGGTAACATACACCGTGCGGCCATCCGCACCCCCAAATGCCACATTGGTAGGATTTTTACCAGTTAATTTTATTTCCTGTAAAACCTTCCCTTCCGGCGACAACTTTACCACAACACCTTTACCAAATCTCGCTATATACAAATTACCTTTCGCATCGCAGCGCATTCCATCCATTCCAAAATCGGGAAAATCAATAAGCAAATGCTTGTTACTTAATTCACCCTTTGATGAAAGATCGTACGACCACACCTTTCGGGAAGCATTCACATACAATTTCTTTTCATCAGGACTCACTTCAATCCCATTGGCAGCGCCCTCAAGACTGTCTAATAAGGTAATTTTCCCATTGGTATCTATCCGCCAGACCCGACCTGTACCTGCTTTGAAATTAGGATCACTGGCATATACCCTGTCTTTTTTATCAATGGCTATGTCGTTGGGCTGGGTCATCCGGGGTTCATGTGCCAACACACTTATTTTCTTTGTGGCCATATCCACCTGAAGGACGTTGTGCCTGGTGTAATCTGCAATCAGCATGTTGCCACGGCTATTAAACCGAATGCCATTCCCCACGCTGCTGTCCGGCAATTCTATAAATAAACTACTTTCTCCTGACGGCGTTATCTGCCCTATAGTCCCCTGGTGGTGAAAGTTAACGGCGTAAACAGTTCCGGACTTATCAACGGCTGGGCCTTCCACTCCATGGGTAGAACTATTTACCGGCGTAAACACGGATGATTGATACAACTCCCTGTGAGCCTGCGCATGAACCAATGAACTCCATGTCATCAGAAAGAATCCAACCAAAAAAGTAAAAGAAAAAATTTTCGAAAATGAACTTTTGTTTTTCATGTAATCAGAATTTAATTTAAAAAATAATTTTTACCTACTGTCACTCTCCAGCTTTTTAATAAAATCTCCTTTTATATCTTATTATTTCAAGTACAGATGAATCTGTTTGGATATTGAAGAAGATTTAATATATTCAAAAAACTACTAACCTCAGGCATTGTTAATTGCTTTCAAAAGAGAAAACTGGCCAGTCGTATCTACTGTTATTTGCCAAATCATGATACCACCACCTCGTTTCACGGCCAGTTTGGTTTTTCGTTGGATTGTTTCAATACCGTTATAATAAATGTTGTCATATACATCAGCATTATGGGATCTACCCCTCTCACCAGTAAACTCCGGTTTCTTGCGAGCGTTAAGGTATCTGGATGAGACAAAGGCATCAGGTTACCTGTGTCGTCCGAAGCAGGAATCGTAAAAGCACACTTCTATGAAACTAATCATCCATTCATGACATCCTCATTAATTCACATCTTGATTTAAATAGATTAATTTGTGCTTGCCAACTTATTTACGTTTGAAGGCTCGGCCAAAAATTTAGTATACGTTTCCAGATATTGTTGTGGAGTGATTTTACGCTCACGTACATGGGAAACATTTGTTTTTATGCACCGATAAACAAAATCATGAAGAATATTGACAATCTTGGGATTAGGTTTTAATATATTGCCAACTTTAATAAAAGCCCCGCGATTTCCAGTCTTTTCAGCTTTAGCAATTTCAAGCATTGCATAATAAATGGGAAACCTCGCAATTTGTACCCGTTCTAATACATCGGGTGACTGTCGTACAGCATTTTCTGCCTTATCAAATAGTTGATTATATACTGTAATTAAAGAATCAGAAAGATAAGTCTCCTTTGCGTCTATAGGGCTTCCGAAAATAAGTAATTTATCTCCAAATTTCTCCATTTGATCATGTAAAAGATCGATATATTGTCTTATTTCTTTAGAAGCATTACCATAATACCCTGATAAAAAATCATCCGTTACTTCATTAATATCCAGGTCAGGATTCCAGAGTGATTTTGCAATCATGTATGCTCGCAGTTCCGCGAATTCTCCTCCTGTCTCTGGGCTTCCCTGTTCAAAAACTAATGGAATTCCATTATTATGCAAAAATTGAAGATTTGGTTGAAGAGTACGCAAATTAGGAAATGGAGAGACCAGATTCCAAAACTGAACTACATAATCCCAAATAATAATGTTTTTCGTTAGCTTAGTCCATCCAATAAGATCCCTGTGGAAGGCAGTATCTCCTTCCTGCAATGTAACATTTCTGGGGCTTTCAATACTACATAACATAATATTTACATTCTTTCTTGGAATAATACCCGTCGGTGGAACCCGGGTATATTGATATGCAAGAGTTGATATAATCTTATCTGGGAATCTCTCTGCCACTTTGTTAACAAAGGTCAATAGTGATCCCATACCAAGTGGAGAGTAATTTTTAGCATTGTCATGTGTTCCATACATTATGCTGCCTGGGGCATATGCGGCGTATTTTCTGTCTAATTCTGCACATTTAGAACAACGACAATAATGTACATTATCATTCTGGCTTACAGACCAATACAAAGCTCCAGGATTCTGAGTTATAAGTGATTGTAAATTTTTACAGATAATCTCAAACACTTCCGGATTACTTAAGCATAGTTGAGTTCCATCTCTTCCATTCGCGTTAATTCCCGGATGTCGTTTACCATCATAAAAACTAAAATATTCCGGATGAGATTCACCATATTCGGTTGAACTCAATAAGCGATTGAAAGTGTGTACCCAGGATCCCCATTTATTTCCTCGATCAACACCTTCAAAATGGGAATCAAGTTTATGCCAATCCATATATTCAGGATCGTATGCATCCGGATAATAATCTTCCCGATAGGCAAAAGCCGGTGTTTCTAAATCATTGATTGATTTAAGTATAATAGTATTCTGCTTGGGAACATATGCAACTTTAGAAGAATA
>DATCWN010000434.1:0-8107 GCA_036566285.1 Hanamia sp. | reverse complement strand
ATGCATTCCAATAATCATCGGTATGGGCGTGGTGGTCTTTTCAGTTACTCATGGTCACATTTTTTCCGATGGTGAAAAGGCAGCATTATTTCTTACTGCCACTATTACTATTTTATTTTGTGGTCCCGGTAGAATCAGTGTGGATGGAATGATTGGAAAATAGTAGAATGTTTGATGTACGATGTTTGACGTACGATGTTAGATATTTTTCATCTTATGTTTTTAAAATCTAAAATTCTTGTTTACTTCCAAAACTCAAATACGAATTCATTACGCGCTTACCGATCAGATGGGTGTTGTGTATCATGGTAACTATGCGCAGTTCTACGAAATTGGCCGTACAGAAGGCCTGCGCCAACTGGGCCTCACTTATAAAGATGTGGAAGCGCTGGGCGTCATTATGCCGGTCATTGAGCTTCATACCAAATTTATCCGCCCCGCACTTTATGATGATTTGATAACGGTTGTTATCACAATAAAAGAAATTCCTCTTCATCATAAAATTGTATTTTATGGCGAGATATTTAATGAGAAAAAAGAATTGCTGAATGCAGGCGATGTTACTCTTTATTTCATGGATGCTAAAACGATGAAACGATGTGAGATGCCGTCAATTATCAGGGAAAAACTGGAGAAATATTTTTAACCCTCAACCTTGAACTTTGAACCTTGAACTTTGAACCTTGAACCTTCAACCTTGAACCTTCAACCTTGAACCTTCAACTCTCAACTAATAGAAATGCCCGGGCTTCACTAATTCAGGAAATTGTTTTTGAAAATGTTTTACCTCGCGGATGCAAACGTTTTTGACATAGCTGCTGTTTGGATTCTTTTTGACATATTCCTGGTGGTATTCTTCCGCTTTCCAGAATTTGGTTAAATGCACCACTTGCACTGCAATGGGTTTATCATAATTTCCGGAAGCATTTAATTGCCCGATATAATCCTCAATCTGCTTTTTTTCTGCATCATTATTGTAAAAAGCAATGGAGCGGTATTGGGTTCCATAATCAGGATCCTGGCCGTTTACAGAAGTGGGATCCTGCGCGTTGAAATAGGCTTTCAATAAAGTAGGAAAAGTGACCTTGGAAGAGTCATAATAAACCATAACACTTTCTGCGTGGCCTGAATTTCCTGTTGAAACTGTTTCGTAATCAGGGTTGTCAGTAGTGCCTCCCGCATAGCCAGACACCGCTTCCACCACGCCTTTTATGCCGTCGTACAAGGCTTCTTCGTGCCAGAAACAACCCGCAGCAAAAGTAGCTTTACTGTATTTTGAAAGATCTTTTTCAGATGGGATATCACTTTTTTTTTGAGTAGATACCTGCGCACAGGAGGTAAATCCTGTGGCCATAGCGGCAACAAAAAACAGGCTTAATATAGATTTCATTTTCATTGTTTCTCAAATTTACGTTGAAATGAAAAGTACAGGTTGTTAAAAAAAATGGAATAGATAACTTTGCAAAAGGTTGCAAATTTGGTTTGAAAATATCTCACTTCTCATGAATTTCATTCTACAGCTATGGAAACGCAAAACCTACTTTACGGATATTTTAAAAAACTACAAAAATCAATAAATAAAAAACTGGAGAAATCGCCAAAGAATTTTGATAAAGAAGACTACCATAATCTGCGTGTGGAAATAAAAAAATTAAAGGCGCTGATGGATTTCATTAAATTTAATTGTGCTGATTTTGAAAGAAAAAAACTTTTTAAGTCTTTTAAAAAATTGTTCAGGCAGGCAGGACGGATGCGGGAATTTCAACTTGAAAAAGGGATACTAAAAGATTATAAACAGCTTGCTCCGTTAAAGAGATACTATTCCCAATTAAATTCCAGGATTCAAAAAGAACAGAAAGCATTCCCGAAAGTTATTGATAAAAAAGTTGGCAGAGAGATAAGAAAAAGCCTCAAAGAAATGAAGTCATTTGTTCAAAAAACAGAAAGTGCCGATATGGAGATTTATATTAAAAATGAAAATGAAAAGATTCATTCTTTAATAATGCAGCAACCATTGGACGCGGAGCAAATGCATTCGTTACGAAAATTATTAAAAGCAGATTTTTATAACCGGAAAAGTATTGATATGCCGGGGAATGAGGTTTGCCTAAAGAAGGAAGATAATTTTCTCAATGTTTTAGGGAAATGGCATGATTACACCACTACCATCAGTCATTTGGAGAGAGCTATTTTAAAAGTTGAAATGGATGAGACAGAACTGAGTCCTGTGTTGAAAATAAAGGAGGAAATATCTTTTGATGAAAGAAATTTATTTAGGAAAATAAATGGAGCTCTACATACGAAAAGCCAGCGCAGCCCCACACCTGCATGAAGCTCAAAGCCATTACCAAAACTTAAAGATCATCGCAACGACAGCATAAATAATGGTAAGCACAAAAATTCCCTTTGCTGTTTTATCACAATTACCGTTTATATAGATGGTAAATAAAATGGCATTGGCCATTAATGACACGCTGATGGAAACGGTAATCAGGCTGGGATTCAGCTTCATCCATTGAAACATTTCTTCAAGAGTGAGTCCTTTGAATTTAATAAGTTTATAAACCAGGAACCCGATCATTGGCGCTATCAAACCTAATGCAAGTCCAAAAACGAAATTGTCTTTTTTGAAGATCATAAAATATCCCAGTTTTTTTCAAGTTCTTTTTTCAACGTATAATTGGTAAGGTCAAACTGTACAGGAACCACGCTTACATAATGATGCTCCAATGCCCACACATCAGTGTCTTCGGCGGTATCAAAATTTACAAATTCGCCGGTAAGCCAGTAATATTTTTTGCCGTTTGGATCCAGCCTTTCATCAAAAGACTCATCATATTTTGCATAAGCCTGTTTGCATACTTTTATTCCTTTCATTAAATCCAGTGGCACGGCAGGGATGTTTACATTTAATAAAAAATGTTTGTCCATTTTTCTTTCCAATACACTCTTTACAATTTGATGCACATAATGTTTTGCTGTGGTGAAGTCGGCTTCAAACCGGTAGTCCAAAAGTGAAAAGCCAATGGAAGGAATGCCTTCAATAGACGCTTCCATGGCGGCACTCATAGTTCCTGAATAAATTACATTAATGGAATGATTGGCACCGTGATTAATGCCGCTGAGACAAATATCCGGTTTTCTATGCAACAGTTTATCTACGGCGAGTTTTACACAATCCACCGGAGTGCCACTCGTTTGCCAGGCTTCAATACTTCCAAAAATACCTGTCATTTTATTTAACCGAAGCGGAACACCAATAGTGATGGCGTGCCCCATGCCGCTTTGAGGTTTATCCGGCGCTACCACTACTACTTCACCTAAATCCTGTACCGCCTCTACCAAACTGCGAATACCCGGCGCCGTTATACCGTCATCATTAGTAATTAGTATAATTGGCTTTTCATTAATTTCTTCACTCATTTATGGTATTTCATTTGTTTTTTACAATGGGTTGCACCCATTCTATTATTTTTTTACAATGGGTTGCACCCATTGTTATTATAGTGTGCCCTTTCAGGGCTAAAAACCCAGGGAACTGTCTTTTCTAATTACAGATTAAAAGCAGACAAACTTTCTCAACCTTCAACCTTCAACCTTTAACATTGAACATTCACCATTCACCACTCACCTTAAAACCCTCTAAACCACGGCCTTGCCACTGCTTCTCTAAACGGCCAGGGTATGGCAAGTAGTATTAATAGTAAGGCGATTCCAAAATATATCAATGTCTTTTTAAATTTTGCTTCGGGAGTTACTGCTTTCTTTACGGAAATTCTTCCTGCATGAACCAGTACCCATGCGATAATCATCATAAGTCCATGTTCCATTGTAAAAAAACGAAGCATAGGCTCTTTCATATTGTCGCCCAGGTGTTTTAATCTTTCAAACCACTGACCGCTAAAATACAGGATGAGGCCAATCAATAATTGAATGTCCATGCTGAGCATAAAAAAGAAATTACTCCGGCCATCGGCAGTTGTATAATTTCTTTTAGCCGCCAAGCCGCTGATGGCGCTTATCACCGTCCAGAAGGCAAATAATAAAACAAGCCACCGTACCAGGTCGTGTAATACAAGCAGTATTTGCATAATAAAAATTTTTGCAAAAATAGGATTAAAGGGATAAAGAAATGCAAAGGTAGCCGACCTTTGAAAAGCATTTTTAAGGAAGAAAGAATTTATTTAAGATTGGCATTTGCCAATTGTAAAAAAAATGGGTAACACTTCAGGGTCTTCTGTTTCTTATCAATATAAAAAGAGTAGTCATAAAATAAAATAAGTTTTGAGGAAGCATTCTAAAAAAAATTCCCTGGTTAGCGGTATCCATTTTTCTTTGGAATATTTATTGATTTGGTTATTTCATTAAAAAAATAATAAAATGAAGTGTTTAATGAAAAGATGGTTGTTGGTATTATGGTTTTCCATTCCCCTTGCGGGCTTTGCACAAAACGATACGCTCATAAATAAATTAGATAGTCTTTCAAGAAAGAAAGACAGTGTAGGCCAGGTGAATGACATTAATCGTGAAGCCTATACTGCCACTACTCAATTAAATTTCAACACTTATTTTATTTTATTGGGGAGTAATCTGAAACAGGAATTTACCAAGCCCTTTCACATGACCAAAAAGGATTGGGGAAATTTTGGCAAGTTCACTGCTGTTACTGTGGCGCTCGGTTTTGCAGACGAGCCGATTCAAAGGGCCGCGCTCAAACTTAGAAACCGGAATACGGCAGTCAATGATGTGAGTAAATATGTAACTAATTTTGGAGGATTGTACGAAGGCTATACACTTGCCGGATTGGGCGCTTATGGATTAATTTTTAAGAATGAAAAAATGAAAACCACTACACTTCTGGCCACACAGGCGTACATAACGGCGGCCGCTTTGGAAAGTGTTTTAAAATATCTTTCCGGACGAACGCGTCCGTCATTTTATGGACCCAATGAAGTAGCAGAACCAAGATTTTTAGGGCCATTTTCAAAGACAGGCCGTGATGCTGATGGCAGAAGAAGCTATAGCTCTTTCCCCAGCGGCCATACCACAGTGGCCTTTGCGGCGGCTACAGTATATGCCTCAGAATATAAGAACAAACCCATAGTGCCTATAATTGCATACAGCGCCGCCAGCCTGATTGGCCTCAGCAGGATCACTGAAAATAAACACTGGAGCACGGATGTTTTGGTGGGAGCTGCCGTGGGCTATCTGGCGGGAAAACAGGTGGTGAATAATTACCATCGTTTTGCAAAAATAAAAGAAGATGAAAAAAAGAAAAATACCATTTCCTTCCATTTGAATTATTCCTATGGCCATTGGGAACCGGGGCTGATTTATAAATTGAATTGAATAGAGGTCGGCACCGAAGACCGGTTGTAAAGGTGAATGGGCAATGGTGAATGGTGAAGTTCAAATTGGTTTATGCTATATTCTATGCCCGCTATCCGACCTTCGGTGCTGACAGCTACACAGGTCGGTACCGAAGGTTGTGTTACTTATTTAATTATTTGGCATCGGGTTTCTCTTTTCCCATAGAATTATATTACCGTCAAATGTAAAATTTTATTCTTTTGGAAGCTATTGTCTCACCAAGAGATTTTGGGTGTAATAATGTTGTGATGTAACTTCATTTTAAAATTAGAATTCTAAACCCTCTGTAACTTAAAATGAAAAAACGATTCTTACTTGCAGTGTCTTTATTTTTCTTCGTTTCATTAGCAATATACGCTCAAACAGCCCCGTCAGGAGTTAAGTACGGCAAATACGCGTGTACGGCCAGCAAATATCAAAACGGCTCTTATGAGTACCTACCCCGCGGCTCGTTTACAATAAATAAAAATGGAACTTACACGTATCTTGGTTTTGAAAAACCTAGTCAAGGCAAATTCAGTATTGACAAAAACGGCAATTTATTATTTAAAGGAGGCTACCTGGACAAGGGTAAAGCTGAAAAAATTGATAGGCCAAATAAGTTCTTTCTCGTATTCCCGGCAAATCCCGACAATAGATGGACTTGTACATGGGTTGAAAAATAATCTCAAAATTTCTTTATGGATATGAACTCTTTATTGCATGATGCCAACTAAGCGTCTGCATGTGCTATAGTTTTATCTAAATTATGTCAAGCCGCGCAAAATCTTCTCCATCTTCCTGCCCTTCGCTAACTCATCCACCAACTTATCTAAATACCGAACCTGCTGTGTTAAAGGATTCCCGATATCCTCCACACGATACCCACAGATTACTCCGGTTATGAGGTACGCATTGGGGTTTAGCGAAGCATGCTGGAAGAATGTTTCAAAAGTTACCTTTTCTTTTATTAATTCCTGCAGCTTCTTGTTATCAAACCCTGTTAACCATTCTATCACCTGGTGCAATTCTTCTTTTGTTCTGCCTTTCTTCTCCACTTTTGCGAGATACATAGGATAGACCGAGGCAAAGGTCATTTTTGCAATACGCTCATTGTGTGTGTTGGAATTGTTCATACCGTGCATTTTAGCGTTAATCTTTTATATTATTTCAACTACAAAAGTCCTCTGTTTTTGATGTTTTTGTAGTTAGATGATCGTTCTGTCGTTATTCGTTGTTGGTTGCGAAATAACAAGAAAATCAAGCCTTTCGTTAGTTTCATTAGCAATGTAATGTTTGGCCTTCGGCTGAATCAGTAAACCTTTTTGTTCGGCTACGGTTAGCGTTTCATTGCCCGTATAAAAGGTAGCGGTGCCTTTAAGGATAAAGAAGAATTGCTGTGCATGGGTGTGAAAATGTAGCTTCTCTCTGGTGCCACATGGCATACTTTCCTGTTTTACCGAAAGCCCGTCTGTGTCGGCTAAAACCCAACTGTCGCAATGGTCGCCCCACAGGTAATGTCCGGCTGTTTGCTTGTCAATTATTGGACCTCCGTGTTCAATGATATGGCTTGGGTCAATTAGTAAATCTGTGCCGTTTTTTTTGTTAACGGGTTTTCTTTTATGTGGTTCGGTTATTATTTCCTTGTTCATGATTTTAGTTTGCCCAACCATGAGAAGCCTTAAATCATCCACGAGGTAGTCAGCAAGTTCCTTGTCAGATATGGTGTCTCCCATTATATCCAGGCGAAAATCTTCGCCTTTAATACTTCCGCCATTGGTGAAATAAATTTCAAAGTCAAATTTTACTCTTTTGTCCATAAAATTCAAATGTAATTAAATGCTCTATTAGCTGGTCTGGAGTAAATGTCTTTAAGTATTCTCATTCAACTATTTTTATTACCACATTACCCGTTTTTTGTCCAGATTCAACGTATTTGTATGCATCTACAATTTGGTCTAACTTATAATGTCTGTCAATTACAGGTTTGTATTCCCCTTTTTGAACAAGCTCTTTTAAAAATATTACGTCCTGTTTAGTAATAGATGGAATTGGAAATAAAAGTTTTTTGCCACCCCAAAGTGGTGTTGTCAGTGCAAAAAATATATTCTCTCCGTTTTTGCCTAATTCAGTTGAAATGTAAATTCCTTTTTCAGTTAGTAATGGCTTGCATTGTCCAAATGAACTCTTACCTACCGCGTCAAAAATAAATTGAAATTTTGTTTCTGTCTTTGTGAAATCTTGTGTTTGATAATCAATAACAACATCTGCACCAAGAGATTTTACCAGCTCTACATTTTTGGTGTTACAAACTGCTGTAATCTTTGCTCCAAAATGTTTTAATAATTGTACCGCTGCAGAACCAATGGCACCTGTTGCTCCATACACTAAAACATTCTGTCCGCGTTCAATCTTTGCAGCTCTAATATCCACTAAGGCATAATGTGCTCCTTCTGTAAGAGCTGCTGCCTCATCAAAGCTTAAGTTGTCAGGCATATTTGTAACCGCTTCTGTTTCAGCAATTGTCAAATACTCTCCATGGCCGCCGCAGGTTTTGTCATTATACCCAAAAACTTTATCACCTTTCTTGAATGTTGTGACACTCTTCCCTATATCTTCAATTATACCTGCAAACTCACAACCTAATATTTGATATTTTGGTCGTAAAAGTCCACTCCAAAATCGTGAAATAAAATATTCCGCACTACGGAAACCAGAGTCAGTCCGGTTTACTGTGGTTGAATATACCTTAATTAAT
>DATCWN010000190.1:0-16371 GCA_036566285.1 Hanamia sp. | reverse complement strand
AAAAAAATAAAATTAGATAATTAAGTAGAGTATGCGCAATAAAAAATTACAGGTCTGGCTCCCGTTGATCCTGAGTCTTTGCATGGTGGCCGGAATGTTTATAGGTTATCGGATAAAAGGCAACATGCCGGATAGCGGAATTTTCCTTTTTGAAAAACAAAAACCGGTGCAGGAGGTTTTGGATTTAATCAAGCACAAATATGTAGATGATGAAAACATGGATTCCATCGGAAATATAGCCATCCAGGCAATGCTTTCTGCGCTGGATCCACATTCGGTTTATCTGCCCGCACAGGAATTGAAAGAAGTAAATGAAGATCTTGAGGGAGTGTTTTTTGGAATAGGAATCGAATTCAATATTTTAAACGACACCACGAATGTTATCAATGTATTACCCGGAGGCCCTTCAGAAAAAGCAGGTTTACAGCCGGGAGATAAATTTTTGAAAGTAGGCGATTCCATAATTGCCGGCAATCATATTACGGCTGAAAGATTAAAAAATCTGCTCCGGGGAAGTGGCGGCAGTAAAGTAGAAATTACCATTCTCAGAAACGGAGCGCAAAAGAAAATAAGCATTTCCCGCGGCGCTATCCCTCTTTACAGTCTTGATGCGGCTTATATGATTACGGATACTGTAGGTTATATCCGGCTGAATAAATTTTCTGAAACTACTTATAAAGAGTTCATGCGATCAATGGAAAAATTGCAGAAGAATGGCATGAAAAGTTTAATCCTTGACCTGAGAGACAATGGCGGTGGCATTTTAACCGAAGCCACTCACATCGCCGATGAATTTCTGAGCAGCAATAAACTGATCACTTATACAGAAGGCGCTCATTCTCCCAAAAAAGAATATCGCTGCGACAAAGAAGGTGTCTTTGAAACCGGGAAATTAATTGTATTGGCCAATGAAGGAACCGCTTCTGCAAGTGAAGTTCTGATTGGTGCCTTACAGGATTGGGATAGGGCTACTATTGTGGGCAGACGCTCTTTTGGAAAAGGCCTTGTTCAGGAACAATATGAATTAAGTGATGGATCAGGATTGCGTTTGACCGTTGCAAGGTATTTCACGCCGCTGGGAAGAAGTATTCAAAAGTCTTATGGGAATGGAAATGAAGATTACAGGAAAGACATTATCAACCGTTTTAAACACGGAGAAATGGAATATGCAGATTCCATTCAACACAAAAATCAAAAACAATATACTACCCAATCGGGCAACACTTTGTATGGTGGCGGCGGCATTACTCCGGATATTTTTGTTGGCTACGATACAATGGCATTTGACAAAGAGGTTATGAAATCTTTAATCAGAGGAACATTGAATCAATTTGCTTATCTCAATTACCTGCAACATCAAAAACAATTTCTGTCTTACTCTTCCCCTGCAATTTTTAAAGAAAAATATGTGGTGGATGCCGCGACCCTACAGGATTTAAAAGCATTTGCTGAAAAAGATTCTGTTTATTTAAACCTAAATAATGCGGAGCAAAAAGCGCAGCTAACCAAACAAATAAAAGTACTAACTGCCAGGCAGATCTGGCGTACAGAAGGCTTTTATGAATTAAATAATTCGTATGATGAAACGGTGAAAAGGGCTTTGGAATTGATGTCGCCTCATGCAGTTTTAACTACAACGAAATAATCTGCCGGTTTATTTTTTTACCTTTACTAAAATAAAAATTATGTGGAAAAACAGTATCTTAGAAACCATTGGCAATACTCCATTAATAAGGCTAAACAGGATTACCAAAGATCTTCCTTGTACTGTTTTGGCTAAAGTGGAATATTTCAATCCCGGCAATTCTATTAAGGATCGCATGGCCGTAAAAATGCTGGAAGTGGCAGAAAAAGAAGGGAAGATAAAACCCGGTGGAACCATTATTGAAGGTACTTCCGGCAATACAGGAATGGGCCTGGCGCTGGCAGCCATTGTAAAAGGTTATAAATGTATTTTCACCACTACCGATAAACAATCAAAAGAAAAAGCAGATATCTTAAAAGCCGTGGGTGCGGAAGTGATTGTGTGCCCCACCAACGTAGAGCCTGAAGATCCACGCTCTTATTATTCCGTCTCCAAAAGGCTTTCGGAAGAAGTACCCAATTCGTGGTACGTAAATCAATATGATAACCTGGCAAACCGCCTTGCCCATTACGAGCAAACCGGTCCGGAAATATGGGAACAAACAGAAGGAAAAATTACACACCTGGTGGTAGCCACCGGAACTGGGGGAACCATTGTGGGAGCGGGGAAATATTTAAAAGAAAAGAACCCAGACGTTAAAGTTTGGGCCATAGATAGTTATGGCTCTTTATTGAAAAAGTTTTTTGATACCGGAGAAATAGATGAGAATGAAGTATATCCTTACATCAGCGAAGGCTTTGGAGAAGATTTCGTGCCGGATAATTACGACATGCAATACATTGATGAATTTACAAAAGTAACCGATAAAGACGGAGCGGTAATGGCGAGGCGCATTGCCAAAGAAGAAGGATTATTTTGCGGATACAGCGCGGGTAGCTGTTTGCAGGGATTGATGCAATTGAAAAAAGAATTAAAAAAAGGCGATGTGGTAGTGTGCATTTTTCACGACCATGGAAGCCGGTACGTGGCAAAAATATACAACGACCAATGGATGATGGAAAGAGGTTGGCTCGAAGTAAAAACTTTTAAAGACCTCGTGAGTGGGCGCGGCACCAAAAAATTAGTTACTGCAACATCCGATCAAACCGTAGCTGAAGCTATCGCGATAATGAAAAAGTATGATATTGAAAATATCCCCATCATGGATGGCGATGGCATGGTAGGCTCGCTCAGTGAAAGTGGTTTGTTTAATAAAATATTATCCGATCCTGAAATAAAAGAACAGACCATAGCATCTGTTATGGAAAAAGCTTATCCTATGGTTTCCTTCGAAACGCCTGTAGGAAAATTAAGCAATTTAATTTCAAAACACAATGGAGCTGTTTTGAGTAAAGACGAAAGTGGCAATTACCACATTGTAACCAAGTACGATATTATTCAGAGTTTGGCGAAATAATTATTTATACTCCTTCTTTACCATTTTAAATTCAAGACATTATTCTTTTGATCCACATCCGCCATCCTTTTTGAAGGATCTATTTCCACTGAAATAAGATCTATTAAACGATGTTTAAATTCAACATTGTAGGTAGGGTCAGTCCAGTTCCATTCATTATGAACCGTCCTCTTTTCATTATTCTCTGCAGGCTTATTCCCCAACATCAAATCCATCGGAACGTAATGAATCTCTGTAGTACTATCTTTAAATGTGAGCTTCAGGTCAACAGGCATCGGCATTTGACCAATCCTTCTCAATCTTATTTTTGAAACATCGCCATCTTCCCAAAGGCTGTCAATACCATAATCAATACTCTTTGTGGTATGTACCCAATATTCTTTGTACCAATCCAATTGGATGCCGCTTACATCCTGGGCTACCTTCATAAAATCCGATGCGTTAGGATGTTTAAATTTCCAAAGGTTATAATATTCCATCAAAATCTTATTCCTTACCGAATCACCAACAATGTATCCCAATTGCTCCAAAAAAATTTCGCCTTTGGAATAAGCATTCACACTGTACGCTGTGTTTGTACTATAGTGATCGGAAAAAGTAGTGAGTGGTTCTTCTAATTTCATTTTCACCAGATAATAATAACTATTGTACGCTCCTGCATGATGTAAAGGAAGTTTTGGATTTGCCGCCGGTTCTATCATTGAACCATAATAAAATGCGGAGACTTCACTTTCAGCCCAGCTTGTAAATCCTTCATCCATCCATGGGTATTTATTTTCATTAGTGGCCAGCATCATCTGGTACCAACTATGCATCCATTCATGAAAAACAGTGCCAAGGCCAGGCCCTTTTAATAAAGTGGCCATCGGATATTCCATACCACCATCGCCGCCTTGTATAAAAGAATATTGTGGGTAGGCATATTTTCCAAAACGTTTTTCTATATAAGGCAAAACTGTATAAGCGGCATCTGCAACTTTTTCCCAGTTTTTCTTCGCCACATCATCTCCTTTTTTATAAATCACATTCAAAACAACTCCACTCCGTTCTTTTACAATATGCTCATAATCCGGATCGGCGGCCCATACAAAATCATGTACATTTTTCCCAACAAAATGCCAGGTACGTTTTGCGGCAGAAATGCTTTTTAAAGGTGTCCCGGGTTTGTCATATCCCCATCCGATTTCATTTGCATTTATTAAAACTCCTGTACCGCCTAATTTGTAAGATTTATCAATTTTAATGGTTACATCATAATCACCCCAAACACCGTAGAACTCACGCGCCACGTACTGTGCAGGATGCCAGCCTTCGTAATCATACTCGCATATTTTGGGATACCATTGACTCATGCTGTACCTTACTCCTTCCGCATTATCGCGACCGCTTCTCCTTATTTGTACAGGAACCTGCGCTTCAAAAACCAGTTCGAAATTCACTTTACTTTTTGGTAAAATGGGTTTGCTAAGATTCACTTCTAAAATAGTACCATGAAGTTTTACCCTTTGCTCCACACCATTTAATTTTAAGGATTTTATTTTCTGGTAACCCATTTCTGAAGGAGACAATTTAGAGATTCGATCCCTTACACGGCCATCCCAATCCGGCTTTCCGTTAATTAAGACCTTTCCCAATTCCTGGCTTCTGACATCCATTTCACTCCCTGGCTGGAATGCATTCCAATACAAATGAAAAAACACCTTATCCAATTTGTCTGGCGAATTATTGGTGTATTCCAATTGTTGAATTCCTTTGATAAGATTGGTGTTTACATCAACATCAACGTTCATCTTGTAATTCACTCTTTGTTGCCAGCGATTCGGTTGTGCACCGACAAAAATTAAAAATAAAAAATTGAAAATTAATAGTAAGCTTAGCTTTTTCTCCATGGTTTCTTTTTAAAAAAATGATAGGTGTAAACTTCGTGAAAAATGAAGTTATAAAAAAACCAAAAGGAGGAGAAAGCGATAGGAATCAATTGAATTTTACAACTCATTTAAAACTATTATTCCTTTCCGGATTGGCTTTGAAATTGATTCTAAAATATTGGGGTATAGTGAAGAGACTCTTGCTAAAACATTCCTCTTTACATTTAAAATTATCATAAAAACTGGCAACATTTTTATATTCTGCTGGTAAGGTAAATTTTTATCAACAGTAATAAAAACATCAAAATGATTCTCTTCTAAAAGTCTTAATAGCACACCATTTTAATACCCAGCCAATTCATGTCTCTAACAGTAAATACCTGGTGTAGCCTGGTATCGAAGAGATTTTTAAACCTTACATCAATATTCTCATCAAGTAATATCTTCATATTCCAACGAAGTAGAATTAATTAGCTTTCCTGCCAACTCAATAACTTTTTCTGCCTGCTCGCGTGAAACAGATGGAAACCCTTTTAAGAATTCCTTTAATGAACTTTCTTCAAGATAATCGAATAAGGTTTGAACAGGGACCCGGGTATTTTTAAATACCGGCGTGCCATGAAGAATCTCTTTATCAATGTTTATAATGTCTTTTAAAAACATAAAAATTACTTTAAAATAATTCCTTAAAGCTAAAACAATTATTCCTTTCCTGCTACCACTATCACAATCTCGCCCTTCACCGCTTTTGCATTAAAATAATCAAATACTTCCAGTAAAGAACCTCTTTTATTTTCTTCAAAAATTTTGGTCAGTTCACGGCTTACGCAGCATTGCCTTTCGGCGCCAAAATATTCTATAAAATCTTTTAAGGTTTTCAATAAGCGCATGGGGCTTTCATAAAAAATCATCGTTCTTGTTTCCTCCGCCATTCGTTTTAAAAAAGTTTGCCTTCCTTTTTTCAAAGGCAAAAAGCCTTCAAAGCAAAAACTATTCATTGGCAGTCCGCTATTGACCAAAGCAGGAACAAAAGCCGTGGCTCCGGGGAGGCATTCCACTTTTACGCCGGCTTTAATACATTCACGAATCAATAAAAATGCGGGATCGCTTACGCCCGGTGTACCGGCATCTGTAATTAACGCCATCGTTTTCCCTGCCAACAACTGTTCCGTTAAATGTGTAATGATTTTGTGTTCATTGTGTTGGTGGTATGGAGTAGTAGGTTTTTCTATTTCATAATAACGGAGAAGCTTAGACGAAGTTCTGGTGTCTTCTGCTAAAATTAAATCTACCGATTTCAACACTTCTAACGACCGCAGTGTAATATCTTTTAAATTGCCGAGTGGAGTGGGAATCAGGTAAAGCATAATCAGTTCGATCTTTGAATTAATTCGTTTAATAAAACAATTACTTCATCAAACTTTTTTTCATTTAGTATGCTAAATCGTTTCAAAACCTGTGATTGTTCAATTGTAAAAAGCTTGTGGCATTTAATTATAGATTCTTCAGGCAACATACCTAACTCCAAATCATCATTATGTAAAGTAACCGAATAATCATCCTTATAAAGATTACTGGTGATAACCGCAATCAGAATATCCGGATAATTTTTATTGTAATAATTATTTGAAATAACTAACACCGGCCTTTTCTTCGATGAAGATAAATTGGAATAAGGAAAGGGAACTAAAATAATCTCTCGTTGATTATACATGGTCCCATACAGAGTTTGGTGATGGCCAATTTTTTAGAACAGAGGCTTCAGTTAAATCCTTTGTATTGTTGCCAAGATAAAGCCCATATTTTTCTTCATAAAGCAAATCAACAAGCTTATTCAGCTTTTCCAGAAGTGTATTATTTCTTAATAATGAAAGCTCTTCTTTCATTGCCTCATATTCTTTAAGAGATATTTGAATAGTCTCGTTCATTAATCCAAATTTATGGCATTTAAATCAATTTTTATTCAGATAGAATCTGTCTAAAAATAAATTTGGCGACAACTAATCAACCAATTAACCAATCAACTAATCACTATCTGAAACTCTTCCATAACAGGATTAGCCAATAACTTCTGAGAAGCTTCTTCTGCAATCAGCTTTGCTTCTTCTGCCGATGAGGCTTCCAGGTTCAAATGAATATGTCTTCCGATTCTTACATCAGTTACATTTTTAATTCCAAGATTGGCAAGCCCGCCCAGCACGGCTTTCCCCTGCGGATCGAGTAATTCTTTTAAAGGCATTACTTTTATTTCTGCTACAAAATTCATCCTTCTTTTATTTTTGAAGTGGTTAATGAAAATAAAATATAAAATACAAAAACTACCGGCACCGCCGCCCAATGCAAAAATAAAGCAGCAATAATTGAGATAGTCAACAAAATTATTTTGGGCATATTGGTTTTAAGAGTAAAGTCCGGAAATTTTAATGACATCATCCTGATATTGGAAATCATCAGATAGCTTAAAACGATAATCAATGCATACAAAAGCCATTTATTCATGATGAGCGAATTCATTCCTTGTATGGTATTGAAATGTAAAATAAACGGAAGCGACGCCACCAATAAACCCACCGCCGGAACAGGAACTCCTTTGAAAGAATATTGCTGATCGGTATTGACATTAAACCTGGCAAGGCGATACGCTGCGGCACAGGCCAAAATAAAAGCAGGCACCAACCAAATAATAGAAACGTCCAATCCATTTTCTTCGCGCGCATAACTGAATTTTAGTAACTGGTAAATGATCATCGCCGGCGCCACACCAAAACTTACCACATCGCTCAGAGAATCCAATTGCTTTCCCATTTCACTCGTAGCCTTCAACAGTCGTGCCGCAAAGCCATCAAAAAAATCTATCAGTGCGGCGATAATAATGCAGGCTGATGCCCATGTAAGTTTTTCCGGAATATTAAAACTACTCCTAAACTCCTGGTCTATGTAGATGACAACTGTATTGGTCTGCAAAGCAAAAACAATCGCCATACATCCAAAAAATAAATTGAAAAGTGTGAAAATACCCGGAATCTGTTTCTTCATAATGCACTAACGATTTTTCATTAAGGACTCAATCTCTTCGGCCGTTATAGGAATATTCTTCATCAAATCTTTATTCCCATTTCTGGTGATCCAGAAATTGTTTTCAATGCGTATTCCCATGTGTTCTTCTTCAATATAAATTCCCGGTTCAATGGTAAATACCATTCCCGCTTTTATAGGTTCATTTTTAGTACCAAGGTCATGTACATCAATTCCCAAATGGTGAGAAATCCCATGATACAAATATTTCCGGTAAGCCCTGTTGGCCGGGTCCTCATTTTTAATGTCCGATTTTTTCAACAAACCTATCTTTTGGAAAACGGCAGTGGCTTCATCAGCCACTTTTTCAGTATAATCATTGATACTGATGCCGGGTTTTAAAATGGAGGCGCAATAAAGATGTAAATGAAGGCAGGCATTATAAACTGTTTTTTGCCTTTTGGTAAATTTCCCATTCACAGGTATGGTTCGCGTAAGGTCAGCATTGTAATTTCCATAGCTGGCGCCAAAATCCATTAATATTAAATCGCCATCTTTACATTCCTGGTTATTATTTACATAATGCAAAACCCTTGCATTGTCGCCACTTGCAATAATACTTCCATAAGCCGGACCGGTGGCGCGCTGCGATAAAAATGAATGCCATATCTCGGCATCTATTTCATATTCCATTACTCCGGGTTTTATAAATTTTAATAAGCGCCTGAAAGTAGTATCTGTAATGTCAATCGCTTTCTGAATCACTTCAATTTCCAATGGAGTTTTTATGGCCCTCAGTTCCTTCATAATTTTAGCACTGCGGCGGTAATTATGTAAAGGATAACGGTTACGCATAGACGCTGCAAAACGATAATCCCTTACCGGAACCTCATTGGCTTTGCGGTCATTTTCATTCGTGTTTAAATAAATAGTATCGGATAAATGTATCCACGGTTGCAATAATCCTTCCAATGTATCTAACCAAACTATTGTTTGAATTCCGGAAATATTCTGTGCTTCGCCGGAACGCAATTGGTGGCCATTCCATTTTTCTTTCAATTCATTAGGGCGAACCAACACCAGTACTTCCCTGTATTTCGGATCGGGATTATCGGGAAATAAAATCACCATAGTATCTTCCTGGGTAATGCCGGAAAGCCAGAACAGGTCAGAGTTCTGTATAAAAGGATGGAGCGCGTCGCCATTGGCAGGCAATTCATCGTTGCTGTTGAAAATGGCGATTGAATTTTTATCCATCTTAGCAATAAACCTCTTCCGGTTCTGAATAAAAATTTCAGGATTTAATGGTAAATACTTCATGTAACAAATAATTTAAAGGATTGCAATATACACGATTAAAATATTTTCTATTTTTCCTCCTCAATTTGCCCCAACATTTTCCAATAAATAATTTAATTTTTCATTGTTTTTAAAGAATGAATATTCTTTCCTGTTTTCATTCAAAAATTTATCTTCTCCCTTAAAGATAAATTCACACATTTTAGATAATCTAAAATTTAATACCGATTATTGCCACCATTTTTATAGAAATCAAAAAAATGAATAACTAACTTTGTAAATTAACTAAATAAAAAAATTTTCATGTCAGTACCAACCTTGTTCGCCGTTCCTAAGAATCTTCTTTTTTCTTTAGGCTTGCCATCTGCAGAAAATACATTTTATCAACTGCCTCCCGATGAATTGACACATCAATGTTTGGAAAGGAATGAGGGTGTTCTGAATGACACGGGGGCATTGGTAATTACAACAGGAAAATTTACAGGAAGAAGTCCAAAAGATAAATTTATTGTAAAGGATAAAATGACAGCTGATACCGTCAACTGGAATGATTTCAATCAGCCCATTGAAGAAAAATATTTTGATGAGATTTATAGAAAATTAATTGAACATCTAAGGCAAAAAAAAATCTGGATTCGGGATTCCTACGCATGTGCCGATGCCCGGTACCGGCTGAGCATACGCGTGATTAATGAAGATCCTTCAAGTAATTTATTTGCCTACAACATGTTCTTAAGGCCAACAGAAGAAGAGTTGGAAAATTTTAATCCTGACTGGTACATTATACATGCGCCCTCTTTTTTAGCAGATCCAACAACTGATGGTACGCGCCAGGGAAATTTTACCCTTGTAAATTTTACAAAAAGAATGATTCTAATCGGAGGCTCTGCTTATACAGGCGAAATTAAAAAAGGGATTTTCTCCATTTTAAATTTCATTTTACCCCATGATAAAAATGTATTGAGCATGCACTGCTCAGCCAATATGGGTTGCGACGGCGATACGGCGATATTCTTTGGATTAAGCGGCACAGGTAAAACAACGCTCAGTGCTGACCCCAACAGAAAATTAATTGGTGATGATGAACATGGCTGGACAGAAAATTCAGTCTTTAATTTCGAAGGAGGTTGTTACGCAAAAACCATTGACTTAAATGCCGAAAAAGAGCCGGAAATTTTCAATGCCATTCGTGCAGGTGCTTTGGTAGAAAATGTGACTTTTATTGAAGGAACCAACAAAATAGATTTTACAAGTAAAAAAATTACTGAAAATACAAGAGTAAGTTATCCTTTGTATTTCATTAGTAACGCTCTGCATCCTTCCATAGGAAATATTCCAAAAAACATATTCCTGCTTACCGCAGATGCGTATGGAATATTGCCACCTATAAGTAAGCTTACTCCGGGACAGGCCATGTACCAGTTTATTAGTGGCTACACTGCAAAAGTTGCAGGAACTGAAGAAGGAGTTAAAGAACCCAATCCGGTATTCAGCGCATGTTTTGGCGCACCTTTCCTTCCTTTGCATCCTGCAGAATACGCGAAAATGTTTGGTGAAAAAATGAAGAAACATCATGTTAAGGTATGGATGATTAATACAGGCTGGAGCGGAGGCCCTTTCGGTGTTGGGAAACGCATGAAATTGGTTTATACAAGAGCAATGATAACAGCCGCGCTGGAAGGAAAATTAAATAATGTGGAATATGAAGCGCATCCTGTTTTTGGAATGATGATGCCTAAAGAATGCCTTGGTGTACCTGCTGAAATTCTGAACCCCAGAAATACATGGGATGATAAAAATGAATACGACAAAGGAGCAAGAGATCTGGCAGAGAAATTTATAAAGAATTTTGAAAAATTTGAAAGTAGTGCCGGCGAAGAAATTTTAGCTGCTGCACCGGTTTTGATTTAGTCAGGCTGGAGACCGTCAGATCAAAACAACCTATATAACTGCGCATCTATCTGGTTGATAGTGATGCCAAGGTTTTCTTCATTTTCTGCAAATTTGTTAGTATCTGCGTCTCTGATTAACAAGTACCTTTTTTATAGCTACTGATCTACTTTATATATTTTCATCAGGAGTTTTCTAATAAAAGTTTATTTATCTTTTCCATCTTTTGCGCAACGAAAACCAGTATGCTCCAAACCCGTATCAGGACTGCTTTTCATACGCCGTGCCACACGATATCCAGTACAATAACTGTCGTTACACAAAAAACTTCCTCCGCGCAAACTTCTTTTCGGGGTATAATTATCTTCCGGATCGTAACTTTTGGCAGGTCCTTCCGGATTTATGGCAATTGAATTAAAGGATTTATAATAATTGGCATCATACCAATCGCTGCACCATTCCCAAACATTGCCGGCCATATCATAAAGACCATACCCATTTGCAGGGAAGGATCTCACTGGTGCAATCTTTAAATAACCATCTCTTTTATCATTGTAATAAGGGAATTTTCCGCCCCAGGAATTGGCTTTGGATTTACCTGCATTTATAGATTCATTGCCCCATGGGTAAATATTATTTTCCAATCCACCTCTTGCCGCAAACTCCCACTCTGCTTCGGTTAGCAAACGCTTACCCGCCCATTTGCAATAAGCCATTGCATCGTACCAACTCACCTGCACCACCGGATAATTTTCTTTGCCTTCAATGGTGCTCCCTGGCCCTTCAGGATGTTTCCAATTGGCGCCCGGTACCCAATTCCACCATTGGCTATAATCATTTAAATCAACCGGGCCAGATGTTTCTTTAAACACCAGCGATGCGGCTATCATCATATCGTCTGATGGTTTAGGAGTTCCCGGCGGAAGTGTCTTTTTCATTTCTTCCCAGTCTGGCTTCTTCTCTGCGGTGGTAACATAATTTGTTGCTTCTACAAACTTTTGAAACTGCGCATTGGTAACTTCTGTAGCATCCATCCAGAAACCATCTACCTGCACTTTATGTTTGGGAAACTCATCGGCACTTGCCTGGTTGTTATCTCCACCCATTGTAAAAGTGCCGCCTTTGATAAATACCATTCCATTTAGGGAAGTATCTCCACTGAATTGTAAAGTAGAATCCACGGCAACATTTGCAAATCGGGAAGGGACTGTCATGCAGGATGCTGCGGAATCATTTTCCGTTTCAACAGAAACCGTTTTTCCTGCGTTGTAATTACAGGAAAAAAGAACCGCGAAAACAACCAAAAGAAAGACATTCTTTACCAATTTCATTCAGCGATATTAATTTAAAAAATTCAATAGTTTGAATGCCTTTCAATATTCATTTCATTTTCTATAAATAAGAAATCAGAATTATCAACATGAGCTTCCTTAATAATTACTTTTATTTTCTTTATAATTAATGCATTTTGGGAAATAGCTCTATCATTTTTTATTGTTCTTACTTAAAAAATTACGGTACCTGAACCGGTAAAAAAGTAAACATCCATTTTTCCGGATTCTGCCAGTCTTTCCCTTTGAAGCTGCCGATGGGCGCTTTTATCAAAACTTCGTTCCATCCTTTTTTTAATAAAATTTTAGCGGGTTCACGATATTCATATCCTTCATCGATAAGCGGTGTTTCGGAATTTCCACTTTGCCCGCCATGCTTCCAACGAGGAGGAGCAATCGCTTTACCATTTACCCAAACCGAGCTTTTGTGATTATCCCATGTGCCAGGCTTTGGCGAATCTGTGGCGGGTGAACGGGACAAATTATTAAATCCAATCCAAACATCCTGGAGCTTTTCTTCATCAGACCAGATTTTCGTGTATGCATACCAGGTAGTATTTTCTTTGGGATCATTTAAAACGCCTTTTATTGATGGTGCCCACCAATGACGTAATATGATAGTGCCGCCAACAGCCTGCAACGATGGAGCCGATAAATTCTTATCAACATTTTTATTTTCTGGGGCAAATACTTTAGAAAGATCTCCCCCATTTTCATAAGGCCCGTACAGCTTCCATATTGTTGATGATTGCTTTACATAAGGAAATGGGAGATGAGAAAAATAGCTTTTTTTATGATCTAATAAACGATTTTCAAATGTCGCAAATTCAGTTGCTACTTTAGAATTGGGTTCACCAATATTGGCCACCCATCCTTTATTACCTCCACCGCGCCAGGTTCTTTCTGCAAAGGCCAACATACCGGGATACACAGAATTCATTTTCAAAACATCCTCTTCATTTTCTACTCTTCTATCGGGCCACAAACACAGGGTAGCACCAATAGTATTTTTATCTTCTTTTGTTTTATCTCCGATCTGCCTGTTGAAAATAGTCACCACAGCTTCCAGGGGATCCATGTGATTTAAATACAAATGCCTCGAATCAACAAACGTAAGATCCGTTTCATTTCTTTCCCCATTATCACTCATCCAAAGCTGGCGAATGGTTTTATTATCAAGAGGAGCGCCCGGACTCCATGCCGCAGCCTTTTTACCAAAAGCTCCAACCCATTTTAATATTTCAGGCATAAAGTTTTTATTGGTAATGTGCACTTCATCACCACCCACATGAAAATAAGGGACATCGTTATAAGTGGAAAAAAATTCTTTCAAAATATTTTTGATAATAGCCAATCCGGAATCGGTTTGCATATCTGTTTTCATAGCTCTTTTAAAAGCCGCGCTGTGCCCCGGCATATCTATTTCAGGCACCAGCGTAATGTATCTTTCTTTGCAAAATGCAATCAGTTCTTTCATATCCTCTTCGGAATAATACATGCCTTTATTGCGCAGCATATTTTCAGGAGCGGTTAGTTGCGGATACAATTTGCTTTGCAATCTCCAGGCAATATCTTCCGTAAAATGGAAATGAAAAATATTGAGTTTGTATGCTGCCATTTTCTCAATCTGTTGTTTCAATAAATTCATTGATTGATAATTACGTCCCACATCAACCATGTAACCACGCCATGAAAATGCAGGCCAGTCAACAATTTCACAATTATTAATCATGCTGCCGTCTCTCATTAGTTGTTCAAAAGTTTGCAAAGCATTAAATATTCCGTGAGACGTATTTGCAGTAAGGGAAATTTTATCTTCAGTCACATTTATCTTGTAGGCTTCATCAGGTAATTGTGGTGAATTTATTTTTCCTAAACTTAATTCTATAAAAGGCCCGATGTCCTTAATAGCGTTCACAATGGTTACATTCCATCCTCTTTGCGCTATTTTTTTTCGAAGCCATTCTGCTTCCTTTTGCAATGATTTATCTTTTATCAAAATATTTTTACAGGCGTACAACGGGAAATTTCCATCATTCCATTTTAAAGATTGGGGCAAGGGAATTATGGATGGCTTTTGATTTAAATCATAAACATAGGGATAGATCAAATGTTTCCAAAGCGCATAACCGGCACCCAGCAAATGGAGGCCATCATTGGAATACAGCGTATTCATTTTCCCCTCTGCATCACTGAAATGAGAATGCAGGTCAATATAACGGTAATGGTGAGACGAAGATTTTTTTTCAAGCGCAGCATTTACTTCACTTATCTTCCCGCTCTTATTTGTATGAGTAGGAAATTTCGCATACACACTATTTACGGGTAAAATACTTTGCACATACAATTGAGTAGCCGGCGATTTCTGGTAAAGATAATCGGCCATCAAAACGATATTTTTTACAACGCTATCCGGTGAAATGCCTCTGGCCAGGTCGTTGGTGCCAATCAACAAAAATATTTTTGAAGGCCTACGTTTTACAATATCATCAAATCGATTGATAACGCCGGCAGTAACATCTCCGCTAAATCCTCTTGACTTTACCTGAATGTCATTAAATAATTCGCTCCAGATCGCTCCGTCGGTAATGCTGTTCCCAAGAAAAACAATATCCCCTTTTGTAACAGGCAAACTTGCTGCAAACGAGGCTTTCTGCTGATAATAGGTAGAAAATAAGCTATCCTCAATAACCGGTAATTTAACCTGTGCAGAAACAGGATTCATAAAATAAAGTCCAGTTATTATAATAACGTACCGTGTAAAAAATTTTATCGAAAATTTTTTTCTAAATAAAAAAATTGAATCCTTCATCATCTCCATTTGAATTATTGTGATTATAGATTTTTCTGTTTTATGTATGCCAATAAATGAATACAAAAAACGCATTGTCTTATGAATCCGAAATTCACATTTTGTAAAAGCTCAATCATAATTCTTCACAGGCCGCACCAGCAGCCATCCATAATCCTACCATTTCACTTCAGTAAACCTTATTTCTTTATAGCCGTCGGCTTCATAAAAAACGCCAATACTTTTCTTTGATGTTTTTACAATATCAGAATAGGCGGTATTTTTTGGCTCAATTAAAAACTTCTTTTCCCAGCTTCTTCCTTCATTAAAACTAATGCGTAATGTAAGGCTGTCGCGATTCTTTTTGCTATCGTTATTGCAAAACGCTAAAATTGATTTTCCTTTTTTGGTGCCAATATTTAATAAACTTCCTTCACAAATTGGATCTGGCAAATTATGGTCTATAAAAGTGGTATCCCAGTTTTCACCTCCATCTTTACTCAACGAAACAATGCGGTATTTTCCTGTCTGGTTCCGGCTGTTCATCATTAATGAATTGTTTGTCAATTGCGCCGCAGTACTTTCATTAGAGCCTTCAAAAGGAACAGTTTCACTCAAATGAAAAGTAGCGCCATGGTCATCGGTATAATATCCATGCGCCTGGTAATCTCTCAGTTCCGGTTTGGGATCGCCGGAAGAATGATTGGCAGCCACATAAATTCTTCCTTTATATTTTCCCTCATGAAATTGTAAAGCATGACCCGGCGTGTTTGCATACGTGCGCCAGTCTTCTTTAAAATTCCAAAGCGGATTTATTTGTGGCTGATAAATCCTGTTCACCTGCAAAGTAATGTCAGTTGCTTCGCTCCATGTTTTTCCATTATCGGTACTTGTTTTATAAAAAACATCACGATGACCTTTACCTTTTCTTAATTCCATTTCATGGCCATCGCCGGTATTGTAAAATAAAAATATTCTTCCCTGTGGAAACAGGGGATCAGTCAAATCCACCACCGGGGCTGGATTGCCGGCCTGCAAACTATCATTGCTCGCAACAATTTGCAATGCACTCCATGTCTTTCCATTATCTGCGCTTCTTTTTAAAACGATTTTTATGTTTCCAAAATCTCCGGCAC
>DATCWN010000146.1:0-43538 GCA_036566285.1 Hanamia sp. | reverse complement strand
TTATTGGTTTGTAATTGTTTAAAAGCTTCTGCGCCGATAGTGGTTTTGGAAGTTTTATAGGCTGCGAATGCTTTAAACGTTGTTATCTCTTTACTCAAAGGATGCAAAGCTTTTCTATCGTGTTCAAAGTTTCCCTGTATCACTAATTTTTTATCAAGGAAATAGGCATAGAGAGAAGTGTAAATTTTCTTGAAATTATTATTCTCCAATTTAGCTCCATTGCTGTTGCCAATTAAAACATCATAACCCACATTTTCTTCTTTGCCAATTTTACCAAAAACTCCAAGCCCTAAATCAGTAGAACTTGAAATACCCCTCATATCTGTTATAGATTTTTCGACAGAGCGATAACCCCAAACCGCGTCTGTTAAAGTAGCAAAGGTGGGAGTGGACTGCTGCCCCGCAATTATAGTTGCCCGTGGAATTACATTCTTGAATTGGATGTTCATCGCTTTGATAAACACTGACCTGTTATTATTAGTTACCACATCGGCATTATCCGGATTGGCTTCAAAAGAAGATTCATGTGCCAGCAACAACTGAGAAGAAATATTTGGAGAGAAGTTATAATCGTATCCCAAATAAATGCGGCGAAAGTTGAATGAATTATAATTTTTAGCAAGTTTGGAATATTGAACACTCCCTCTTAATGCAGAATCTGCATGAAGCTTGTAAGCATAATCACCAAAAGCATATCCCCAAAGCTTTCCGGAAGGTTTAAATTCCTCTTTTGTTTTGGTAGTGTCCTGCTGGGCTTTTACAGGCAATGACGCCAGCAATAGAAAAACCGATAGACATAATAAAAGGCTCTTCTTGTTTAATTGTATTTTTTTCATAAATTTCGAATGCAAAATTAATAGATTAATCTTACGGGAAGTTTAAGGCTACATTAAGTTTATATTAATAAATGAAGAAACGCGCATGAAGCAATTTTTCCTTAGATACTTTTTTCAAAAGCGTTGATTTCTTTATTAAGAAATTATTTCCAACTACAAAAAGGCTCATTTCAATAAGGATAGTATTACTTTTGCGCCAAACTAAATAAATGGCATTTAATTCTATTTTAAAAATCTTTTTGCCCAAGGATAAAATTTTTTTCCAGTTGTTTGAAAATGTTTCTGAAACCGTAATTCAAATGGCGGCAAAACTAAATGAAGTGGTTCATGAAAAAGATTTTGAAAAAAGAACGGCTTTAATCAAAGAAATTGAAGACTTCGAACACGTAAATGACGATTATACTCATCGCATTTTTACCGAACTCGGCAGAAATTTTATCACTCCTTTCGACCGTGAAGACATCCATTATCTCGCTACCTCGCTTGACGACATCTGTGATTATATTTATGCTTCAGCAAAAAAAATAAATTTTTACAAAGTAAATCCGGACGACTCTACCTTTCACAAATTTGCTGAATTGATATTGGCGAGCTGCACAGAAGTACGCAAGGCAGTAACTGAATTACGAGATATGAAAAACCTCCGGAAAATTACCGATGCCATGGTAGCTATTAATAGTATTGAAAACCAGGCTGACGACTTGTTTGATATGAGTATCGAGCAGCTTTTTGAAACCGAGCCTGATGCAAAAGAAGTGATTAAGAAAAGAGAAATTTACCAGGTAATGGAAATTGTAACCGACAAGTGCGAAGACGCGGCCAACGTAATTGAGTCCATTATTATTAAATACGCTTAATTAATATGCTGATTAGCCAAATAGGCAATATGCTAATAGCACATTATCGAATTGGCACATTATCGAATTAAAATATGACTTTTCTTATAACGATTATTGCTTTAGCCTTAATTTTTGATTACATAAATGGATTTCATGACGCTGCCAACTCCATAGCAACCATAGTTTCCACGAAAGTTCTTACTCCTTTCCAGGCGGTAATGTGGGCGGCACTTTTCAACTTTGCCGCTTTTTTTATTTTTAAAGAACATGGCGTAGCCAACACTATCGCCAATACCGTGAAGCAGGATTTTATTACATTACCCGTTGTTTTCGCTGGCCTTGTTGCTGCCATTCTGTGGAATCTTCTTACCTGGTGGTTTGGTATTCCTTCTTCTTCCTCGCACGCCCTGATTGGCGGTTTTGCGGGAGCGGCTATCGCTCACGCCGGATTTAATTCTGTAAATCCTGAGCCTATTATAAAAATAGCAGGGTTTATTTTTATAGCTCCTATTGTGGGTATGATCATGGCATACATTATCTCTTTATGGTTTATTAATTCTTTTAGAAAAGGCCATATTCCTAAAATTATTTCCCTCGGAGTAATCGCTTTTGTAATTATTTTTCTCAGCCAGATTTTAGAAACAGATAATGCGAAAATTGTTTCCCATTATACCAATTATTACCTGAGGGTTATTTTTTTTCATTCCAATTTTAAATTTGTTTTACTCGCTTTTATATTGATCATAATGGCTGTGTTCACTTTTTACCTGAACACATTAAACACTGCAAAAGCCAATAAGTGGTTCAAAAGATTGCAGCTTTTATCTTCTGCGGCATTCAGCCTGGGCCATGGCGGAAACGATGCGCAAAAAGTAATGGGCATTATTACCGCGGCTCTAATTGCCCATGGCACTATTCAATCTTTCGATCAAATGCCGGTATGGGTTCCTATATCATGTTACTCAGCCATTGCATTGGGAACATTAAGCGGCGGATGGAAGATCATTAAGACAATGGGAACAAAAATTACAAAAGTGACGCCGTTTGAAGGCGTGGCCGCAGAAACCGCGGGCGCCATCACTTTATTTGTAACAGAAGCACTGAAAATTCCTGTGAGTAGTACCCATACCATTGCGGGTTCCATCATAGGCGTTGGTGCTACTAAAAGATTGTCGGCAGTTAGATGGGGCATTACAGTTAACTTATTATGGGCATGGATCATTACCATTCCAATCAGTGGCTTACTTGCTTGCGGCGTTTATTACATTGTACATCTTTTCATTTAATACATTTTTGAACGGCCATATAGAAGTATTTCCTTACTTTGTAACATGAATAAAATATTAGTTACCGGCGGTTGCGGATACATTGGCGCACATACTATTGTTGATCTTATTGAAAATGGATTCGATCCCATTTGTGTAGATAATAATTCCAGATCCACAGACGCCTTGCTCAAAGGAATTAAAAAAATAACAGGTGTTAGCGTTAAGAATTATAAAGTAGATCTCTGCAATTTTGATGACACCTACGCCATCTTCCAGGAAAATAAAGATATAAAAGGCATTATACATTTCGCGGCATATAAAGCCGTTGGCGAATCGGTTGAAAAGCCATTAATGTACTTTGAAAACAATTTATTTTCTCTCATCAATATTTTAAAATGCGCTACAGAATTTAAAGTGCCGCATTTTATTTTTTCGTCATCATGCACCGTGTATGGCAGCCCCGATGAAATACCTGTTACAGAAGAATCACCCATAAAGCCTTCTGAATCTCCTTATGGCGCTACCAAGCAAATGGGCGAGCAAATAGTAAAAGATGTAACCGCTTCCATAGAAATGCAAAGTGTATTATTAAGGTATTTTAATCCTGTGGGCGCGCATCCTACGGCGCTGATAGGCGAGCTGCCGGTAGGGAAGCCGGAAAATCTTGTCCCTGCTATTACACAAACGGGCATTGGAAAATTACCGCAGGTTACAGTTTATGGTGATGATTATCCTACAAGAGACGGCTCCTGCATACGCGATTACATTCATGTGTGTGATATTGCCCATGCACATACGCTTGCATTGCAGCATTTATTGGAAAATAAAAATGTAGCAAAATGTGAAGTGTATAATTTGGGCACGGGGAATGGCGTTTCTGTCCTGGAAGCTATTCATGCTTTTGAAAAAGTAAGCGGCAAAAAACTCAATTACAAAATAGGCCCGCGCAGGCCGGGCGATATTAT
Source organism: Hanamia sp. (assembly GCA_036566285.1). Lineage (GTDB taxonomy): Bacteria > Bacteroidota > Bacteroidia > Chitinophagales > Chitinophagaceae > Ginsengibacter. The sequence goes on along the minus strand of DATCWN010000146.1, from coordinate 39,630 downwards.
GGCCATTTATGCCAACAATTCTCTGGCCAAAGAAAAGTTACATTGGGATCCGAAATATTCTTTAGATGAAATGATGGCCACCGCCTGGAAATGGGAATTGAAATTGCATGAAGATGAAGCGTTACATAGCAATCCTAATTTTCAAATGAATTGATGAAGCCCCTAAATCCGCAAAGGGATGACATGATAATAGCTTGAATACGGAGTGCCGCAAGGAACACCCCTTCGTGTATCCATAATTTGTTTTAATGAAGATGCCTTTATTTATTTTGCAATATTAATTTCACCTGCTCAAAGGCTTCCACATTATTTTGCCTCTTTAAGGAAGAGCGGACTTCCTTTTTTTCATTTGCCGTTAGATGAAAATTAAGCGTGGCGCCGCTTTGTTCATTTTCCGGCAGGTAACTAAAAGCAACCCTATGAAGAGGGCTGCCTAAAAAGCTTTGGGCATAAGTAATTTCATCATCCTGGAAATAATCCTGCAACATAAACCAGTTCGTTTGCAGCATGGTGAACGGGCGGGTTACTATTTCAGAAATACCTCCGTTTTTATAGGTGTCATCCCAGCTTCCTTTCTGTCGCGAGCGAATCTGTATTATTAAAACGCCGCTGGTGTTTTGATTGATCCAATCTTTAAACACATGTAAAAAACGAAGCGTGGTTTCCTGGCCGTTATTATCCCTCAGCCCTGCATCCATCACATCAATTACCGGGTTGGATGGGAGCCACACAGCAGGCAGCACATACGGGTAAGTGGCATTCATCCGCAACGCCGTAAGCATCCTTAAATTCATGGGGTCGTCGTTTGCAAATAAGGCCGCAAAGTCAATGGCATCAGGGCCGGTCATTCTTGAAGTGCTGTCTTTAAATTCTTCCTGCATCATAAAGCTTAGCGGCTGTGTACAGATCATCATTTTTTTTAAATCCCTTGTTACCACAGAATTTAAAATCATCAGGGGAATGGCGGCCTGGCTTTCGGCCTGTTTGTAAAAACCGATGTTTTTATTTAAAAGCCCCCCTGTATTCCTGTCTAATTTTTCTTCAAAAGCATAGCCCCTGTCTTTTACATAACGTTGATTCCCATATAAAAATTTCTGAGACGGAGAAATGAGATCACGGGCTATCAGGGAAGAAAATACTGGATTTAACAGATCTTCAGAAATGTTTTCCAGGTATTCGCTGCTGTGAAGATTAATGTTAGCGCCGTTTTCTTTTAACCGGGCCAGCTCCCGAAAATATGCCGCGGCCAGCATGCCTCCGGAAGCCCCGCTCATCAGCATCGTTTTTTTCATTAGCATTCCGTTGGTGGCGCTATCCAGTTCCTGTAAAACATTCATTGAAAAGCTGGCGCCTCTTAATCCTCCGCCACTGAAATTAAAAAGCACCATCAGGGGTTTTTCTTCCTGCTGTTTTTCTTTCCAGCGGTTTAAAATACCAAGCATATTATTTTTATCCGCCTGTATTTTATCCGGAGTGTTTAATGTGCTAAGATGATGCAGAGAATATTCCGGTCTGCTTTTATTGGTATAATCAATACCGTAGGCTTTGTTGCGGGGATCTATAATGTCGTATTGGTAAAGAGAATTGAGTACTACAAAAAGAAAAATGACGAATAATAAACTCCAACTCCCCAGGAAATAGGAGAGCGCACCTATCACTGCCACCATAATCGCAAACATGATAAGTATGCTTGCCGCCGCCGGTACCTGAAAAATTCTTTCATCCAGAAAAAAAGCAATGAACAGCATAAAAATAAAGGCCAGTAATATGGTAACCATTGCAGAAAAGTGATGCCTTTTAAAAATAATGTCTAAAAACGACTGGCTATAATGCCCTACCGGTCTCGCCTTTCTAAATCTAAAATAGGAATTTAAATAAAACCCCACCGGCAATCCAAAATTATTCTCTTCGGAGTTTTCCCCGGATTTATTCACGTTTTTATTTTCATCAAATTCAACAAAACCGGGTTTGAAGGCTCTTACAATTCTTCTGTCGGCAGTAAAAAAATACGCAAAAGAAATAAGGATCAGAAGAAATAGCCCACCTACAAAACCGCCCGCAATTGCAAGAAATTGTGATAACGGAATCAATTCGTTTACAGTATCATAATGCAAAGCTTCCCAAAAATAAACGATCAAAAAAACAATCGGGATAATGGCATTATTTAAACAATATTTTAAAAACGGTTTTGAAGTGGTAGCCAGAAAGCGGAACCTGCTGCTGTGCAAAATAAATGTGGTAATATTCCAGCTCATCATAAAAATACCAGTGGCAATGCCAACAATGGCAGCGCCCGCAGCATTTGCACTTCCCAAATATTCCGGAGCCAGGAACAACGCATTGGCGCCAAAAATTCTCATAAAATTTCCCGTAAGCGTTAAGAAAAGTACCAGCCAGAAACCCAATAATATTTGCGACTTCCTAAAGTGGAGAAGCAATAACTGGATGGGAAATGAATAATAAAAATTCCTGGAAAATGTTTTCATAGAAGCGTGTTGCGAATCGTCTTTTAAGTATTTCTTTTTAATAATTTATTTGACCTGATAAGATACAACATCAAAATGATTGACATCAAAAATAACATGGCTACCAATTGATGTGCAACGCCAAACCAGACTAAGTTATTGCCATAAGGGGAAAGCGTTACGGTTAATATCCCTAAAATTACCTGCAGTAAAATAAGCCCTGCCGGAATGAATTTTGTTTTATTAAACAAAATGTTTCCCTTTATTTTTTTGGCTTTCAACCACCAGAAAATTACCATAATTAAAAGCATATAAGCCAACCCACGATGGATAAACTGAACTGTAATTTTATTATCCAAAATATTTTTCCACCCCGGCGACAAACGATTCATCACATCCGGGAACCATTGCCCGTTTATGGTGGGCCATGTAGGCGCGGAGGTGGCCGCATGCAAACCTGCCATAAATGCTCCATAAATTAGTTGGAAAAATAAAACGCCGAAAATAACAAGAGTTAGTTTTCGCAAAGAATTATTGATGGTGATTTCCATTGGAGGAATAGATACACTGAGGGCAAACCAAAAAGTATAACAAAGTAAAAGCAGCGCAGCCATAAAATGAGTGGCAAGCTGCACGTGGCCCACAAACATTTTTTCGGGTACCAGCCCGCTTTGCACCATGATCCAGCCGATGGCGCCTTGTATCATTCCTAAAAGAAACAGGATAATAAAAGGGATGATCATGTTTTGCCTGAACTGTTTTTTTATTAAGAAATAAAAAAATCCAATTAAAAACACAATGCCCATCAGGCGCGCCCAGGTACGATGAAACCATTCCCAAAAAAAAATAGATTTAAAATCGCTTAGAGTAAAATCGGCATGGATATACCTGAACTGGTCCGTGTTTTTATATTTATCAAATTCCAGTTGCCATTGCGCGGTATTCAATGGAGGTAACGCTCCTGTTATCGGTTTCCATTCTGTAATGCTTAATCCGGATTCGGTAAGCCTGGTAATTCCGCCTAATAAAATTTGAACCATCAACATAAAGACTCCAAAATAAAGCCAGCGCACTACATTTTTGTTGACTTTAGTTTCCTCAATTCTCTTCATTATTTTCTCTTTGTTTATTTGATTCAAAATAAATTGATTCGGTTCTATCAAATCTGAAATGATGCGCAAAGTTAATTCCACACAGCCATACATTTTTATTTCAAACCATCTTAAAGCGAATGTTGAAAAGTTGATTGCCAAAAATTAAACGGTAAGTTTATTTTTGAAAAAAATAAATGCTGCTTCCTTTTTATCATAATAAATTTATAGAAGCCGGTTTAGACGAAACTGGCCGTGGCTGCTTCGCAGGCCCGGTGTTTGCCGCAGCGGTTATTTTACCAAAAGATTTTTACCATCCTTTATTAAACGATTCCAAACAACTTACTAAGGAAGAGCGTGATTTTCTGCGGCCGCTTATCGAAAGAGAAAGCGTTGCTTACGCGGTATCCAGCGTTTCCAATGATGAAATAGACCGCATTAATATTTTGCAGGCATCTTTTAAAGCCATGCACCTTGCCCTTAATAAACTAAAAAACAAACCCGACATTTTATTGGTTGATGGCAACAGGTTTAAACCTTACAAGAAAATGCCACATTACTGCATCGTCAAAGGAGATGGCATGTACACTTCCATAGCAGCAGCAAGTGTGCTGGCAAAAACATACCGCGATGCCTACATGCAAAAGCTTCATAAAAAACATGCGATGTATGCGTGGTTTACCAATAAAGGTTATGGCACGCGCGAGCATCGTGCAGCCATTCACCAATATGGTATATGCTGCTATCACCGCAAAAGCTTCAATATTTACTCGGTACCGGACATCAGCCCCTCCATGATAGATCACCAGGAATAAAGCCATACTCAAATTTATCTTTCACCGGTTTTTAAAATTTTTTTTTAGAATAATCTTTTTTAAATCAGGCCTCTCTTTTGAGGGTATGTAATAAACGCGGGAATTAAATTTTAAACAATTAAATCAAGTTTATGACAACTATATTTTTATTAGTCTCCGCAATCGTTCCCAGAAACATTATTATTTTGTTTCCGTTTGCTTTAAAATAAATTACTTTTATCCATCAAAAGTAAAAAGCTTAGCTTATATCCATTCCGGGTAGATTAAAGAAAAGAAATGAACACGAAAGAGAAGAAAGAATCTTTTGAAACAAAAGGCAAAACCAGGATTGATACCGTAAGATTGAATGCTAAAGTTTCAATTAAAAAAAATACTAAAAAGGATACTACCGCTACTGCTGAAGAAAAACAGGCAACACTTGCCGCAATTGTCAATTCATCCGACGACGCCATCATCAGTAAAACACTTGATGGCATCATTACAAGCTGGAATCATGCGGCGAGGAAAATGTTTGGTTATACTGAAAAAGAAGCTATCGGAAAGCATATTTCTCTTATCATTCCACAGGAAAGGTTGAACGAGGAAACTTTAATTATAGAAAGTATTCGAGCAGGCAAGAAAATTGACCACTTTGAAACCGTGAGGGTCGCAAAAGATGGAACGAGAAGACAGATTTCTTTGACTGTATCGCCAGTAAAAAATAGTAAAGGAAAAATTATCGGCGCCTCCAAAATTGCAAGAGATATTTCTTCAAAAATAGAAGCAGAAAACCAGCGTAAGCTATATACTCAACGGTTGCAGGAGTTAAACCTTCACAGAGATGACTTTATTGTAATGACAAGCCACGAATTGAAAACACCGCTTACCGTAATATTAGCCAATCTCCAGCTTTTACAGCAAATAATGGCAGCAGATAAGAACATTTCTTTTGTAAATACGTCCTTGAAACAGGTTTTAAAATTATCCGGCCTGGTATCTGACCTGCTGGACGTTTCCAAAATACAGTCAGGAAGTCTGGAACTGAATACCTCTCTTTTTAACCTCCAAGTGCTGGTAAAAGAAATAATTAATAACCTACAGAAAACCGCTAAAGATCACAAATTGGTATTTAAAGACAAGGTTCACAAATTGATGCTAAATGCTGACCGGCAAAGAATAGAGCAGGTGATAATTAATTTCATCAGCAATTCCATAAAATATATGCCTTCGCCCGGGGATATTGTTATTGAGACTCACCAAAAAGATGGAAATGTAATCTTGAGTGTGCGTGATACCGGTATTGGTATCCCTGAAAAGGACCTTAACAACATCTTCATGCGCTTTTACCGGGTGAGCGGATCGGCAAGTTCATTTTCAGGATCAGGAATCGGGTTATTTGTTTCCTCGGAAATTATTAAAGCCCACCGCGGCCGTATATGGGTAGAAAGTAAAATTGGAAAAGGTTCTGTATTTTATTTTTCTATTCCTGCATGGAAAGAAGCCCGAAAAGCCAGCAAGACTTCGCATCTGATTTAAAACCAAGAAAGCCTTTTTATTTGATTATAATTCAAAAATGATGGCTTCATCCCATTTTCACTCAAAAGTTTTCTATTTTTAATTTGATGCAACATTCATTTTCTTTTTCCCAACAAGCCTGGCGAAGACTCAAGAAAAATAAAGGCGCTATGACCGGGCTTATTATTATTGCCCTATCTGTGCTTATCGGCATCTTTGCATATTTTTTGGGGACAGATACCACGCCCAATGCCGACAGGCAAATTGTAGAAATACAAGCGCGTAAACCGGGATTCACACAATTATTTATTAAAGTAAAAAAAGAAAAAGAGATCGGTCGAACGGCGCTTTTTTCAAGATTACTTTTTGGCGCGGAAGACAAATTCAATTATGTTCCTATCAACGATTTTTCAGAAACCAAAGATTCCGTTTATGTTGAAAAATACATTGATGAAGGGTTGCAGGAAAGACAAATTTTTTCAAAAAATATTTTGCCGGCAGAAGATTATATTGTTTCCAAAACCTTCTGGCTGGGCACCGATAAATTTGGCAGGGATATTCTCAGCCGCCTCATTGTAGGAGTGCGCGTGAGCCTAGCAGTTGGGTTGATAACAGTCCTAATTTCCTTATCAATTGGAATTATTTTAGGCGCTACAGCAGGATACTTTGGTGGTAAAACGGATAATATTATCATGTGGTTTATCAATGTAATCTGGAGTATGCCCACTTTGCTTTTAGTATTTGGTATCACGCTTACTTTGGGCAAAGGCTTCTGGCAAATATTTATTGCTGTCGGGTTAACGATGTGGGTGAGTGTGGCCCGTGTGGTGCGCGGGCAGGTGTTTGCATTGCGTGAAATGGAATATATTCAGGCGGCAAAGGCGTTAGGCTTGAAAGATATGAGAATTATTATCCGGCATATTCTTCCCAACGTGTTGGGACCGGTAATGGTCATCGCAGCATCCAATTTTGCAAGCGCCATAATAATTGAAGCCGGATTGAGTTTCTTAGGAATTGGAATACAACCACCCACGCCAAGTTGGGGGCTGATGATAAAGGAGAATTACAATTTCATCATAACTCATAACCCCGCACTGGCGCTGGCTCCCGGCATCGCCATTATGATTTTAGTTTTAGCGTTTAATCTTTTAGGAAATGGATTGAGAGATGCGTTAGATGTGAGAGGATAGAACCTCCCTACCCTCCAAAGGAGGGTTTTGAAAATCACCTCATTTCTTTAAAATATCAGATTCAAAGCTAAAACGCACATCAAACATTGCTATTCTTCATCACTCACTTTCACACTTCTATTAAAACTTTCTGCAAGTGAAATGAGCGTCTCCGTGCGTTCGATGCCTTTTATTTTTTGCAGATCATCGTGCAGAATTCCTCGTAGCTGATTGATATCCTTACAAACAATTTCGATGTACATGCTGTAATTTCCTGTGGTATAATTCAGCCTCACTATTTCAGGAATTTTTTCCAATTCTTTGGCGACCACATCATATAAAGAACTTTTTTCTAAAAAAATTCCCACGAATGCGGTAATGTCGAAACCTAATTGTTTTAGATTTACTTTTAATCTTTTACCTTTAACTATACCGAGCTCTTCCAATTTTTTGATGCGAACGTGAATGGTACCACCGCTTACAAAAAGTTTTTTGCCCAGCTCGGCATAAGGTGTTTCAGCATTTTCCAACATTTCCTGGATGATCTGTAAATCGAGTTTATCAATATTAAACTTTGCAGCCATTTTAGTTTTTATTTTTAGATGATTTGTACAAAAAAGCTAAACTATTTAAAACTTTTCTATATTCCAAGTAATTCTGTTAAAATATTTGTTTGATAAAGGCTTAGTATTTAGATTTGCATCAGATTAGTTCTTAAATATTGTGGGGTGATGAAATTTTTGGCAGACATGCCCTCTTGTCTCGGGGGTGAGGAGCACAGGATAAACGTAGCATAGAGCCGCTCTGATGAAAATCTGAACGACCAGGGTTGACCACTCAACTTTCTTTGTGTTATAGCTAACTGCCTCGTGAAGGTTCGAACCCTTCCCCTACAGCAACTTTAAACATTAAAACCCTTACTGGTATTAACTTGTAAGGGTTTTATTTTTTATTTGGTGGGATACAGTGCGTATTTCTTAGCAGACTTTGTTTAAGACATTAAGAGAATTATTACTCTTATCTTCATTAATTTCTTTGGTAACATATTCCGTCTGAATTAATGATTGAAAATCCGGATCTTCCTATCTTTAATCTTTCCCAAACCTGGGTGCAGATGGCAAGTCCTGGCCTTCACAGTTTTTGACTGTAATCTGAAGAATTTGTCCGCCTCCTATTGCCGGTGGCCCGAATCCCCAGTTAGATACATATAATTTTCCATCGGGGCCAAACGTAATGCCGGTAGGCAGATTAAGACCTGAAGCAATTACATCGCGCGTGCCGGAATCATTAATTCTTATAACCCTTCCTGTACCGGGTGTAGGGAAAGGATTGCCGGTGGTATTTTCCAATACATACATTCTATGCCATTCGTCAAAAGCAATTCCCAATACGGTGGTGAAATCAGATTGGACAATAGATATTTCCCCTTCGGGAGTTATTTTATAAATATGGGAGCTTCCATCAACAATGGGAAACGGATTCAGATTGCCGACATAAAAATTTCCTCTGTCAAACGCAAGAGCAGTAGGAACAATATGGCCCTGGCTGGCGGAAATATCAAGTACCCTGCTAATTTTCCCGCCGGCATTTACTTTTACCAATTCACCATGATTGGGTTCTACTGCGAAAAAATTTCCGTTCACGGTTATCATATTATACCAGGTGCCATCGGGTTCAAAATCATCTTCTTCAGGATGCAAAACAGGATGATCTTGTTGCCAGGCGCTTAAATCAGCTATCAATGACCAATTATTATAACCTTTAATTCTTACGATACCATTGGGCAAAGAAGGAACTCCATGGGAGCAGCCCGCACCAGCGAGTATCGCATAAAGATTGCGGCCTATAAAGGCTACGTCGGCCACGCCACTAACGAGTGCGCCACTTTCAGCGCTGGTTTGGCTGGTGGGTAAATTGTCAACCATAGTGGTACGCTCTCCGTTCCAACTAATTTTTGAAATGCGTCCGCCTGTGGCGCTGCCTGTATAAGGGCCAATGGGCGGAATTACCTGATCGCATCCGGTGGAAGATTGGGTGCCACCTATCCCCCCTTCTGCCACATACAAGTTCCCGTCGGGGCCAAACTTTAATCCCCGTGGATTGTTTAATCCCGTCGCCATAACTTTTACTTTTATCACCGGAGTATCCTCAGCGCAAGGATGGTCATGATTCTTTACACAGGAAGCAAAAAATAAAAGGATTGCAATTAGAAAAAGACTTTCAATTTTTATGAAGGTTAATCCATTCATGTTAAAAATTGATCTTGATTTAATAAATGTTGTCTGCATAATAAAAATTTTTAAATGATGAAGAAGTGTTTAAAAATTCTTAGTATTTCCAGAGAAAGAGAGAGAAAGAAATTTATAGGAAGGATTTTTGGGATAGCAAAACAAGCTTTTTTTTATAATCCTTTAATTAAATTTTATTGAATAACCTGATTTCATTTATTGAATAGAAATTATGGATGCCGGTTCTTTGCAGGAATAGCTTAGGGAAAAAAGCAAAAAGAAATTAATTTGAAAATCCAATCGGTAACAAGGTTTTCAGAAATTTCATTCCTTAAATAACTTCATGAAATTTACTTTGTTACTGCGTGATATTTTGATCTCGTGTCCATCACTCATAACTACAGATCCGCCATTCTCCTTCTTAAATAATTTTAAATACTCCAGATTAATCATACAAGACCGGTGAATTCTGAAAAAATTGAGGTCGTTCAAAATATCTTCATACAGCCCTAAGGTATAACTTGAAATAATTTTAGTTTTATTGGTAAGATAGAATTCGGTATAGTTGCTTTGAGAGTGACAGTATAAGATTTCGAGAGCCGATATAAAAATATATCCTTTGGGAGAAGGAATGGCAATTTTTCCGGGTAGTTTATTATGAGTGCTTTTCCATTGCTCTTGCAAAAGATGTTTCCTCATTTGCGGAATATTTTGCGGAGATACTATTTCATTTTTAAAGGCCATAAAATGGGTTTAAAAATTGCCACAAATGCGCCTGGAGAAAAGCGCAGAAATTAAAAGATAAACAGTAATCATGCCGAAAAGACAAAAGATATTATACAAAAATAGAACGACCTAATAGGTTTACTTCAAAATAATTAACCTCCAAATTGTCCGATGTTGGCGCCAAATATTTTAACGGCAATGGCCAATAATATCACTCCAAAAAATTTTCTTACCACCAATAATCCATTTGGGCCCAAAGCTTTTTCTATCCATTTAAGCGATTTCAAAACCACAAAAATGATCACACAATTAATAAGGATTCCCAACAAAATATTAATATCGTGGTAGTTGGCTTTCAAAGACATTACGGTGGTTAGTGTCCCAGACCCGGCAATTAATGGAAAAGCAATGGGTACCACACTACCGCTTTTGGGGTCCTTTTCCGGTTTAAAAAACTCGATGCCTAATATCATTTCAAGTCCAATAATAAAAATTACGATACTGCCTGCTACAGCAAATGATTGCACATCCAATCCTAAAATATTTAAAAACTGTTGTCCCAAAAACAAAAATAAAATCATCAATGCTGCAGAAACAATGGTGGCAAGTGCAGTCTTAATTTGCCCACCCATCTTATCTTTCAGTGAAATTAAAACAGGAATAGAACCAAGTATGTCTATCACTGCAAATAAGGTGAACGAAATAGTGATTAATTCTGCCCGGGAAATGTTTCCAAAATCGAACATGGAGTTTTTTTTACAAATGTAGGGATACCAAAAAATTATTCAGTTATATTTAAACATCACTTTTAACTTTGGAATTTAGCTCTCATTTTTTAAGAAAAAGGTATGTATACTAAGAACCGGATACAGGAATTACAAACTCTAACCCATTTACTTCTTTCTGCCAATGGTACTGTGAGTGAATTACGGGACGTACTTCGTTTCCATGAATTCCGGTATTACATTTTAAACGACCCTTTAATTTCCGATAAAGAATATGATGAGCTTTATAAAAAGTTAGAAAAAATTGAAAAAGAAAACCCTGATTTAATCACCGCAGATTCGCCCACGCAAAGAGTGGGCAACAGCCTCAACAAAGATTTTGTAACGGTGCCTCACCTGGTACCCATGCTCAGTCTTGAGAATAGCTATAACCTGCAGGATCTTGTTGACTGGGACAAAAGATTGAGCGGGCTGGTGGATCATCAAAAAATTCATTTCAGCGTAGAGCCCAAATTTGATGGCGCCAGTATTTCTCTTATTTACGAAAATGATATGCTGTATCGCGGAGCTACAAGGGGCGATGGCGCGGCGGGAGACGACATCACTACAAACATTAAACAAATAGGCTCCGTCCCTTTATCGGCACGGTTTTCAGATTATGGAATTGAAAGAATTGAAATAAGAGGTGAGGTTTTAATGACTAAAGAAAATTTCAAAAAATACAATGACTCTCTTGCGGAAGAAGGCCTTTCCCCGCTTGCCAATCCCAGGAATGCTGCGGCAGGATCATTAAGAATGAAAGATCCTGCTGCGGTAAGAAAACGAAAATTAGAAGCTATCTTATACCATGTAAGTTTTATTAAATTAAATAAAAATGGCCTCGAAAAATATCCTCAATTGTTGAATACACACGCAGGTACTTTACAGCTTCTTTCAGAGCTTGGATTTAAAACTCCTGTAAATGAAAAAAAAGTTTTCGGCGACATAAACGACGTAATAAAATTTTGCCTGGAATTTGAAGTAAAAAGAGATAAACTGCCTTATGAAATAGATGGTATGGTAGTGAAGGTAAATGAAATAGAGCTGCAGCAGCAGACCGGCAGCACCACGCATCATCCACGATGGGCCATGGCTTTTAAATTTAAAGCAAGGCAGGCTACTTCCAAATTAATGAACGTAGAATTCCAGGTGGGGCGTACCGGATCAATAACGCCCGTAGCAAAAATAGAACCCGTGCATATTGGAGGCGTTACGGTTACCTCTGTGTCTTTGTTCAATGAAGGCATTATTGAAGAAAAAGATTTGCGTTTAGGTGATACCGTTATAGTGGAGCGGGCAGGTGATGTAATTCCTTATATTGTAAAACCACTGTCAGAATTACGAACCGGAAATGAGCAAAAAATTATTTTTCCAACTCATTGTCCTGTTTGTGGTGATGAATTGATAAAACCGGAAGAAGAAGCCGTATGGCGTTGTGTAAATATCAATTGCAAAGCTCAGGTGGTAGAACGCATCATTCATTATGGAAGCAAGGATGCGATGGATATAAAAACCTTTGGAGAAGCCAATGTAAGAAAGTTTTACGCACTGGGTTTACTCACGAACATTCCATCTATTTACTCATTGGATTTTGAAAAAATTGCATCGCTCGAAGGATTCAAACAAAAGTCTATTGATAACCTGCGCACAGCCATTGAAAATTCAAAGAAGCAAAGTTTAAACAGATTAATTTTTGGTTTAGGCATCAGGTATGTAGGAGAGACTACTGCAAAAACTTTGGCGAAAAGTGTAGATACCATTTTTGATTTAAAAAACTTTTCCATTGAAGACCTGCAACAATTAAAAGATATTGGAAATAAAGTGGCAGAAAGCATTTATGATTTTTTTCACAACGAAGACAATCTTTTAATGTTGGAACAACTTGCCGCCAAGGGAATAAATATCAATGGCGATAAAACCGAAACTGTATCGGGGAAATTTACTGGCAATACATTTTTGTTTACCGGAACGCTGCCCACTTTAAAAAGGAGCGATGCGGAAAAACTGGCAGAGGATAACGGCGGCAAACTACTATCATCGGTAAGCAGCAATTTGAATTATCTTGTTGTGGGCGATTCGGCCGGAAGCAAACTGGAAAAGGCAAAGAAAATAAAATCTATTAAAATAATAAGTGAAGCCGATTTTTTAAAAATGATACAAGGTTAGTTTGTAACTTTATTTTAAACGAACACAATGATCAAAAAAATTAATGGTGAAATATGGAAGCCTTTCCAGTTTAAGGGCCATAAACTTTTGAGAAATAAATACGCCATTTCTTCTCATGGGCGTGCGGCAAGTTACAAAGAAGATATTCTTGCAGATGGAAAGCTGTTGCAAGGCTCATTTACCTCCGGTTACAAAACTTTAAATCTACATATTGATGGCAACAACGGAACCATTTATTTTCATCGCGAAGTAGCTAAAGCGTTTAACAAAAGAACTTCTCCAAAACAGAAATTTGTTATCCATGTCAACCACAATAAGGCCGATAATCAGGCTAAAAATTTAAAATGGGTTTCGCAAAAAGAGGTGATTGAACATCAGCAAAAAAACCCGCAAAGATTGGCATACAAAAAGGTACAAAAATCAAGAACCAAAGGATTGAAATTAAATGCAACGCAGGTAAAAAGTATAAAAACTGCGTTGGCAAATCCGCGCCGAAAGCTTACTCACAAACAAATTGCGGATAAGTATAAGGTAAGTGAGATGACCATTTATAGAATTAAAAAGGGAGAAAACTGGAGTGCGGTTTGAGAAATGAGCAGGTTTGTAGTAAACAGTTTGAATTTGTAATGAATACCGGGTTCTAATAATAGATGGACCTTGAAAAATATCAACTGAACTTTCTAAACCTTCTAAATCCTTCTAAACTCTCTAAACCTCTCTAACCTTTAAACTCCTAAATCCTCAAACATTGCTCCAGCCTTCAACTCTTAATTTCTTAAAGAATCTCAAAAAAAATAACAATAAAATCTGGTTTGATCAAAACAAAGAAAAGTATCTAATTGCCAGAGATGATTTTGAAAAATTTGTGAACAGGCTTTTACAAAAAATGATTCCGTTCGATGCGGATATGAAAGAACTGGAAGCCAAAAAATGCCTGTTTAGAATTAACCGTGACATCAGGTTTTCAAAAGATAAAACGCCTTACAAAATCAATATCAGTGCCTCTTTCAACAAAGGAGGGAAAAAATCCATTAACGCAGGTTATTATTTTCATGTGCAGCCCGGAGGTAATAGCTTCGCCGGCGGCGGCCTTTGGATGCCCGAAGCAATTGAATTAAAAAAAGTAAGGCAGGAAATTGATTATTGTTTTCCTGAATTTAAGAAAATAATCAGCGCTGCCTCTTTTAAAAAAAACTATGGTGAGCTGGAAAGAGAAAAGGGCCAGGTACTGATAAATATTCCCAAAGGATATGATAAAGAAAATCCGGCTGGGGAATTTTTGAAACTCAAAAGTTTTGTGGCCACAAAATACATTCCTGATAAAGCGCTGCATGAGTCGGAATTGATCAACGAAGTTGCTAATTACTTTAAAGCATTAACGCCACTTTTAAAATTTATGAACAGATCGTTTGAATAAGAGAGTATTAAAAAAACGGCCAGTGATAAAAATCACCGGCCTTGCTTACCTCTGAAACCACAAGAAAAAGGTTAATTCTTCCGCGGAAAGAATAAAAAATTATAGAGGATTTTATTATTAAATTATTAAAAGGAAAACCCGATTACACGTGATTTTAGATATTGAATTGTGTACGGTTTTAAATTATAGGAATAGGGAAACAGAATGGGCTGCTAAAATAATACTAATTTATTTATAAAAACAACTTTTTCAGTAATTAGTTTGAATATTTTTTTAATTCCTGGCTAGCGTGCTGGCCAATTTTTTTTATTTTGTAATTGTACCACCATTTTGGATTGGTTTTTTTCATAACGGTATCAATGCTTCTCATTCCAAAAAGATTCCACACGCCTTTTGCCTTTCCGGAAAAAGAACTTTGCAGGGCACGAAGACTCAACGCAAATCCACTGTCAATATATTCCATGTGGTGCCAATAACCAGCAGGCATAAATAAAGTATCACCGGGGTTTAAGATCAGATCGTATCCCGTAGCATATTTTAATGCGGGAAATTTTTTATAATCAGGTGTGCCAGAGCTTTTGCTGTAATTGGAAAAGTCAGCCAGGCTCAACACCTCAAATGGCTTGCGATACAATTTATTTTTTTCTTCATGACGGAATAAAAGCACTCTTTTACGTCCTGCAAACTGGGTATGCAAAATGTGAGAAAGATCAATATCAAAGTGCATGTGCGTTATGGAAGATTCGCCCCCGGTAAAAAGCATTGGGTATTTTTTTACAAAGCCTTTCATGAGGTGTTCCGGCCATGTAAAATCATTAATTAGTTGAGGAGCATGATCAAAGATATTGAAAAGAAAAATTCTCCAGGCAGCCGGCCCTTGCTTAATCATATCCACGTATTCACCAAAAGTTTTATAATCATCCGCGGTGTTAATGGGGGTATAAGCATCGCTTTTTATATTATTATACAACCCCACTTTTTTATCCCCTACTATTTCTTTAAAATAATCCCACGACCATTTTTTATAGGCGGGCCATTCTTTTGCCAGGCCTGTAATTACCAGGGGTCTTTGGAGATCATAATAATTCTTTTTAAAATCTTCCGGTGAAATATTTTCTACAGTATCTATTGAGTGCAATTGCATAAAAAAGATTTTCGTGGCAAAATTAGGGTTTTAATGAAACGTTTTTTAGTGGAATTCTCCAATAAAAATTAGATCGGATACTGCTATTCGTTATTTTATAGGTAAAGTTCTAAAATCGTAAATTAAAAATTTTTCCATTGCTTACATTTGAGCCAATTCAAAAAAATAAAATAGTTTGGCGTTACATTTTCACAAGCTTACCGTTAAGGATATCAAACATGAAACCTCGGATTGTGTTTCCATTGCATTCGAAATCCCTACAGAAGTACAAGAGGAATTCCGTTTTATCCAGGGTCAAAACATTACTATTAAAACAGAATTGGACGAAGCAAGAAGGTCCTATTCCATTTGTACCAGTCCTTTAGACAATGAACTAAGGGTAGCGGTGAAAAAAGTTACGAACGGTATTTTTTCCACTTTTGCTATGGAAAAACTTAAAAAGGGAGACGTACTTGAAGTAATGACGCCGACGGGTACCTTTTTTACTGAGGTAAAAGTTTCTAATAAAAAAGAATATATTTTCTTCGCTGCCGGCAGTGGTATTACACCGACAATTTCAATAATTAAAACGATCCTTCTTACTGAGAAATACAGTAATGTTACTCTTGTTTATGGGAATAAAAACTTATCCTCCATTATTTTCAAAGAAGAGATTGAAGCCCTCAAAGACAGGTACCTGCAAAGATTCAGCGTGTATCATATTTTGAGCAGGGAGCGCACCGAGTCTGATTTCAATTTTGGAAGAATAGATGTGGGAAAATTAAGCCATCTCTCTAAGCTGGTTAACTTTAATGCCGTTGATGATTTTTTTATCTGTGGCCCCGAACAAATGATTTTTACCGTAAAAGATTTTTTGACCGGATGGGGCATTGCGCCTGAAAAAATTCATTTTGAATTATTCACGACGCCTACACGAAAGAACATACAAATTTATACTCCCGTCAAAGAAACAGCTCAAGGAGGAAGTGAGGTAACTATAAAAGTAGATGGCCGCAGTTTCAATCTGATTCTTGATTATAATGGCAATACTATTTTGGATGCGGGCCTCGCAGAGGGAATAGACCTGCCTTTTGCCTGCAAAGGCGGTGTATGCTGCTCCTGCAAGGCAAAGTTGATGGAGGGCAAAGTAGAAATGGAAGCCAATTACGGCCTCGAAGACAGTGAAGTAAAAGAAGGCTTTATATTAACCTGCCAATCGCATCCACGAAGCAAAAAGGTAGTGGTGGATTATGATGAAAAATAATTTTTCAAATTAAAATCCCTCCTTTTATTTTTTTATTACTGAGAAGACTTTTTGCTTTTCTTCTTAAAAATTATCCGGATTAATTTACAAAATTCCATCTGAAGAAAGTCTTTTCATTATTGCTTTATTTAACTACATCCAAAGCTTTTCCATTTTTGAAATAAGTAACTTTGAGAATAAAGTTTTTTATGCAAACAGATGAATTATTAAAAACGTTTGACGATAAAATTGCGAATGAAATAAAGATTGAACCGAAAGATTGGATGCCTGACGACTATCGTAAAACTTTGATAAGGCAGATAAGCCAACACGCCCACAGCGAAATTGTAGGCATGTTGCCCGAAGCCAATTGGATAACCCGTGCGCCATCTTTAAGAAGAAAAGCAACCTTAATTGCAAAGGTGCAGGATGAGGCCGGGCACGGCCTGTATTTATACTGCGCCGCCGAAACATTGAATATTTCACGAGAAGAAATGACGGACCAGTTGTTGAGCGGCCGTGCAAAATATTCTTCTATTTTTAATTATCCCACTCTTACATGGGCCGATATGGGCGCCATCGGCTGGCTGGTGGACGGCGCAGCAATCATGAACCAGGTGCCGCTTTGCCGCGCTTCGTATGCCCCTTATGCAAGGGCGATGGTAAGAATTTGTAAGGAAGAAAGTTTTCATCAGCGGCAGGGATATGAAATACTATTGACGCTTTGCCGTGGCACCAAAGAACAAAAAGAAATGGCACAGGATGCACTAAACCGTTGGTGGTGGCCAAGCCTGATGATGTTTGGCCCGAATGATGACGCATCGCCACATACGCAGCAAAGCATGAAATGGAAAATTAAAAGATTTACTAATGATGAACTCCGGCAGAAGTTTGTTGACATCTGCAAAGAACAAGCGGATATTTTGGGACTCACTATTCCCGACCCGGATTTAAAATGGAATGAAGAAAGAGGTCATTATGATTTTGGGGAAATCAATTGGGGCGAATTTTGGGATGTGATAAAAGGAAATGGCCCTTGCAATAAAGAGCGTCTATCCATGAGAGTTAGTGCTCACGAAAATGGAGCCTGGGTAAGAGCAGCGGCGCTTGCCTACGCGGAGAAAAAGAAACCCCAAACCCCTAAAGGGGCCTTAAGTGCAGTTTAAACAAATGAGAAACGTTTGAGGTCGCAAATTGCGACCTCAAACTCTGAAACCCTTTCCAGGTGCAACTCTTTGAGGTCGCAATTTGCGACCTCAAACAAAACTTTAAGGCAGGTATAAAAAGATCGGTTTATTTTCTAAGGTAACAAATTGTGACCTTAGAAAAGTTGGGAATTTTATTAAATTGGGAAACTACAAGAATAGATAAGATTTAAAAATCGCAATCTTTTAAATAAAAAATTCTGAATCTACCATGCAATTAACTGTTATCCAAAACAAAATCTACAAAATTCGTGATCAAAATGTAATGCTCGATTTTGACCTTGCTGAAATGTATGAAGTAGAAACGAAAAGGCTAAAGGAAGCCGTAAAGAGAAACGCCTCTCGTTTCCCTCCCGACTTTATGTTTACCCTTACTCAGAAAGAGTTTCAGAGTTTGAGGTCGCAAATTGCGACCTCAAAGAAAGGTGGAACACGGTATCTTCCATCAGCATTTACTGAACAGGGAGTAGCCATGCTTTCAAGCGTTCTTAATAGTGAAAAGGCGATTGAAGTAAATATAATTATCATCAGAACTTTTGTTTTGATTCGTGAATTTGCATTAACCTATAAAGATTTACGACAAAAAATAAGTAAATTAGAAAAGAAATATAATAGCAATTTCAAACAAATTTTTCAAGCTTTAAATTTGTTATTATCTGATAAGCAAGAAGAAAAAGATTTTGCTAAAAGAGAGCGAATTGGTTTCAAAAAGGATACAATAATTGAGGATGCTAAATAAAGAATTGATATTGCAAATTATGTTCTTAGAAATTAAACATACTAAATAATGAAGAGCCAAATTGAACCACTTTGGGAAGTTTTTATAAGAAGTAAACAAGGACTCGATCATAAACACGTGGGTAGCCTCCATGCAGCCGATGCTAAAACAGCTATTGAAAATGCGCGCGATGTTTATACACGCCGTTTGGAAGGTATAAGTATTTGGGTGGTGGAATCAAAAAATATTCACTCTACTAACCCTGATGATGCTGGAAGTTTTTTTGACCCTGCTAATGATAAAATCTATCGCCATCCTACTTTTTATAATTTACCCGATGAAGTGAAATACATGTAAAGCATCCATGAAAAGTGAAAAATTTTAAAAAATAATGAACGTCTCACAATTCAACGATATAGCCATACAACCTTTCGACTACGTATTGCATTTAGCCGATAGTTCCTTAATTATGGGGCATCGTCTTAGTGAATGGACAGGCCATGGCCCAATGCTGGAGCAGGATATGGCTATTACCAATATTGCCTTAGACCTTATAGGGCAATCAAGAAATTTCTATCAGCATGCAGCCCTGATTGCCAATTCTATTTCAGAAGATGATAAAACTATTACCGAAGATAGCCTGGCATATTTGCGTGATGCGGGAGAATTTAAAAATCTATTGCTTACTGAATTACCAAATGGTGATTGGGGAAAAACCATTTTTAAAACATTTTTTTTCAGCACATGGCAATTTTATCTTTATCAAAAATTAATTGATTCTTCTGATGCTCAATTGGCTGCAATTGCCGAAAAGTCATTGAAGGAAGTTACTTATCATGTAAGATGGAGTAGTGAATGGGTAATCAGATTGGGAGACGGAACTGAAGAAAGCCATGAAAGAATGGAAAAAGCCCTGGAAGAATTGTGGCCATATACAGGAGAAATGTTTGAGCCAACCGGTTATGAGAATGAAGCCATTATAAATCGGGTAGGCATTGCCGTTAGTAACATAAAAAATAATTGGCTGAATAAAATAAAAATTGTTTTAGAAGAAGCGACTCTTCCTCTTCCAAAGGAAGATACCTGGATGCATACGGGTGGGAAGAATGGAATACATACCGAGCATCTTGGTTACTTACTTTCTGAAATGCAATTTTTACAAAGAGCCTATCCGGGTTGCCAGTGGTAATTTATTAGTTTAAATTAAATGGAAACAATTTCAAAAAATATTACAAAAGAAGAACTGTGGAAATTGATGGAAACAGTTTACGACCCGGAAATTCCTGTGTTGTCTGTAATTGACTTAGGCATTGTAAGAGATATAAATATTTACAAAGAAGAAATAGAAATAATAATTACTCCCACTTATAGCGGCTGCCCTGCAATGGACGTAATTGCAATGAACATCAGGATGGCATTGGTAAAAGAAGGGTTTACTTCCATAAAAATTTCACATCAGCTTTCGCCCGCCTGGACTACAGATTGGATGACAGAAGCCGGCAAACAAAAATTAAAATCTTATGGAATAGCGCCACCTTCTGCAAAAACATTTGATAAAAATTATTTAGAAAACCTTGTGGTTGAATGCCCGTTATGCCGCTCGAAAAATACAAAACTGATAAGCCAGTTTGGCTCTACAGCCTGCAAAGCTTTGTATCAATGTTTAGATTGCCAGGAACCTTTTGATTATTTTAAATGCCACTGAGGATTTTAGATTGTGGAACTTAGATTTTAGATTTGCTCATAATCATTTCCACTTATGACTTCCATACTTTTTGAAATAAAAAATTCCATCGCGTTCATTACCTTGAATCGCCCGGAAAAGTTCAATGCGTTCAATCGAGAAATGGCGTTTGCTCTACAGGAAAAATTGGATGAATGTGAAAAAAATATTTCAGTGCGGTGCGTTTATATTACCGGTACCGGAAAAGCATTTTGTGCCGGGCAGGATCTGGCGGAAGTAGTGGACCCAAACGGCCCTGGAATGAAAAAAATTCTCAGTGAACATTACAATCCCATTGTAATCAAAATCAGGAAATTAAACAAGCCGGTGATAGCAGTGGTGAATGGTGTGGCTGCAGGCGCAGGCGCTAATATAGCTTTATGTTGCGACATCGTCATTGCTGCGGAATCCGCTTCTTTCATACAGGCTTTTAGTAAAATAGGATTAATACCGGATAGCAGTGGAACTTACTTTTTACCAAGATTAATTGGTTTTCAAAAAGCCTCCGCATTAATGATGCTTGGTGATAAAGTTGCTGCCTCAGAAGCTGAACGCATTGGCATGATCTATAAATATTTCCCTGATGAAATCTTTTTCATTGAAGCAGAAAAGATTGCCACAACTCTTGCAGAAATGCCCACCAAGGGCCTGGCGTTTACCAAGCAAGCTTTAAATCTTTCTTTGGCACAAAATATAGAACAGCAATTGCAAAAAGAAGATGAATTGCAACAGAAAGCCGCAGCTACCAATGATTTTAAAGAAGGCGTTTTAGCATTCTTAGAGAAAAAGAAACCACATTTTACCGGCCAATAAATTTTAAAAAAATTAAAAAATGGGAAAAAACAAACCAGCTTTAGCTGTTGTAACTCACATGATGGAAAAAGATTTATTCAGCCAATGGCTTGGAATAGAAATTATTGAAATCAAAGAAGGATACAGCAAAACCAAAATGACAGTGAGAAAAGAAATGATCAATGGTTTAGGCGTTGTGCACGGTGGAGTTACATTTTCATTTGCGGACAGCACATTTGCTTTTGCCTGCAACAACCGCAATAATTTATCGCTGGCGCTGGATACTTCCATTAATTTTTTGAAACCTGTAAACGTGGATGATGTGCTGGTGGCTGAAGCAAATGAAATACACAATGGAAAATCAACAGGACTTTATCAAATAACTGTAACCAATCAGCATCAACACATTGTTGCGCTTTTTAAAGGAACCTGTTTCCGAACCGGGAAAGAACTTCTTCAATAATTGGTGGAATTGGTGACTAAAGGTTCGTGTTATAAAAACATCATTTAATAATAAAATAACCTACAGCAAGCCATACCAATCCTTTAATTAAAAAGAAAAGAAATCCCCAGAAGCCAATTCGCTTGATCCAGGTTACGAAAGATTTTTTATTTTTTTCTACAGCCATTATTTTATATCGCAAATATATTTGAATGCGCCATAAAGCATTTTCAAAATCGGGAAAAGGTGTTACAGAAATGGAAATTTCAATCCGCAGGTTTTCTTTTAATTTTATAAAAAAATGATTTATCAGTATAAAATTTTTATTCCTGTAATACATGAATCTTCATGGGTTCATCCGCAGGCCGCAATCACAGGGAATGTAATTATCGGAAAAAATGTTTACATCGGTCCGGGCGCCGCTATCCGTGGTGATTTTGGAAAAATAATTATTGAAGATGGTTGTAATGTGCAGGAAAATTGCACCATTCACATGTTTCCGGGTGTAACGGTTTTATTAAAAGAGAATGCAAATATAGGCCACGGTGCCATCGTACACGGCGCCACCATTGGTAAAAATTGTTTAATAGGAATGAATGCTGTTGTCATGGACAATGTTATCCTGGGTGATGAATGCATTGTAGGCGCATTGAGTTTTGTAAACGCCGATCAAAATATTCCTGAAAGAAGTTTATTGGTTGGAAACCCAGCAAAAGTTATAAAAAAAGTAAGTGATGAAATGATTGCATGGAAAACAGAAGGAACAAAAATTTACCAGCAACTGGCGGCGGATATGAAGTTGGATTGGAAGGAATGTGAAGCCCTTCGGGAAATTCCTGAGCAACATTTTACAAATGATATTGGCTATAAAACCTGGGGTGAAAGAAAAGGAAAATGAATCACTTATTCTGAAGTCTCATTTCCACCTGCTCCCTCACCCATTCAATTCCTCTTTCTCTTCTAAACTTAAACCATTGCTCCCTTTCTTTACCGGCGTTATGAATCTGGTGATTAAAATTTCCAAATGGTTTGTGGCCTTCAAGTGCTGTAAGTAAACGGGTTTTGGTAGCATTATTGGGCAACGAAATCACAAAATCTTCCATTACGCTGAAACTTTCAGAAGAGTCCATTTTTTCAATTTCAATGTATTCCGGATTACCAAAAACTTTGTCAGTTGCTTCTTCCCAATCTCCCGCCTCCCAGTCAATTCCTGGAAACCGGTCTTCATCAGGAATGGTTATCACTTCGTATGTGGTTTTGTGTAAAAAACATTTCAGGCCAGCTTCCATGCTGTCGGCAATGTCATTTAGTATTTCCCATGGAACTTTAGAATGGTAAATTTTCGGAGATTCGGGTTCCCAATTCTGGTATGGATTCAACACCAAATTAGCGTTATAATATTTTTCTTCACCCGTAACTTCTTTGCCTATCCAGTCAGGAACATCAAATAATTCACCTTCGCTTTTCAATTCAATCTCTGCGACAATAAGCCCTTCATTATCATCCAAAAACTCATCAACTTCCCACAACTTATTTTTATAGGTTACTTTGTAGCGGGTTTTTGTGAGTTCAGCATCGGAGAAATTATCCAATAATTCTTTCGCATCTTTAACCGGTATTTCATATTCATATTCCGGTCGTGTGGCGCCTTTAGTTGCTCCTTTTATCGTTAAGAACCCGCTGGCCTCTGTAAGCCTTACCCGGATGGTCTTTTGTGGATCTGTTAATAGATAACCCTGACGATATAGTTGCCCGGCAGGCTTCGTAAGCGCTTGCCATTTTTTGCGATCCACTAAATATTTTCTTTCTATTTCCTGCGCCATTTCTTAATTCTTTTTGAAAAAAAATTGAACACTAAATACATCTACAAATTGTAAAACTAATTTTTATTTTGGCTTCCATTTTCCCAAATCATTTTTTCATCCGTTGCCTCTTTTTTAAAATTGGGCATTTTGGCATCGCCTCTTCCCGTGTATCCGCCATCAGGATAACCTAACACATTACAAGCGCTATCATACACCACATTGTATTTATCACAACATGGCGATACCATATAATATACGGTTTGGTTTCTGTATTGATAACGCGTAACTGAAATGGGGGAGCCTTCATTTGGGTCTGCGGCCATGGTTTTAATTTTTGTTTCAAGGCAGGCAGGAATTTCATTTATGCCGGAAGCTAATTCATTTCCTGTAGTGGCTTTTTTATTTACCGAACATGAAAACAAAATAATGCTGCATAAAATAATAGAAACCGGATGGGTCATTTTTCTTTTTTCTGTAACGATACAAAAACAATTCCTAAAAAAAACTTCGCGACCTTTACCCCCAATGGAAAAAACAAATTTTATAGACCTGATAAAAGTTTTTTGTAAAAGCGGGCACGGTGGCGCAGGAAGCAGACATTTTATGCGTAACAAACTTACGGCCATGGGAGGGCCTGATGGTGGTAATGGAGGAAGAGGCGCCCACATTATTTTGCGGGGCAATAAAAATTTATGGACTCTTCTTCATTTAAGGTATTTCAAACATATTCTTGCAGAGAACGGAGAAAATGGCAGCAAGAATAATTGTACCGGCCGCGATGGGAAAGATGTGATTATAGAAGTACCGCTGGGAACCATTGCCACTATTGAAACCTCCGGTGCTACCGTAGAAATTTTGGAAGATGGCGAAGAAAAAATTTTATTAAAAGGTGGCCGTGGTGGTTTGGGAAATTCCAATTTTGCTACGCCCACCAACCAGGCTCCCGAACATTCCCAACCAGGTGAGCCGGGCGAAGAAACTTTTGTAAACCTGGAATTAAAAGTGCTTGCCGATGTCGGCCTTGTGGGTTTCCCGAATGCAGGGAAATCAACATTGCTTTCCGTAATTACCGCCGCCCGCCCAAAAATAGCCGACTATGCATTTACGACACTCACGCCACAGCTTGGCATGGTGGCATACCGCGACCAAAAGAGTTTTTGCATGGCAGATTTACCGGGCATTATAGAAGGCGCTGCCGAAGGCAAAGGGCTTGGGCATAGGTTCTTGCGCCACATTGAGCGCAATCCGGTTTTACTTTTTGTGATACCCGCCGACAGCAATGATCATGGCAAAGAATTTAAAATTTTGCATAATGAATTAAAGGAATACAATCCTGAATTATTGGATAAAAAATTTGTAATTGCCATTAGTAAAAGCGACATGCTTGATGATGAATTAAAAGAGGCTGTTGAAAAAGAACTTCCTAAAAAAATACCGCATGTTTTTATTTCTTCTTTAACCAACAAAGGCCTGGTAGAATTGAAAGACATACTGTGGGAATCATTAAATTAAAATGACATTTTTTTGAATGACAATTATAAAAAACTTTGATAAAGTATTTTCAAACTAATGAGTCGAAAAATTTTATTTTTTATAAACCCCATTTCAGGCACTGCAAGCAAATTGCAATTAGAAAAAAAAATCATTACAAAATGCACGGAAAGAAATATTGCGTTTGAAATTTTATTTACTTCTGAAGATGGTAATTATGCTTTTTTAAAAAAGAAAATAGAAAAAGAGAGTATTACAGAAGTTGTTATCTGCGGTGGTGATGGGAGTATAAGCCCCATCGTTTCTTCTTTATTAAACACAAGAATAAATATTGGCATTCTGCCACTTGGCTCAGGAAATGGATTGGCCACTGCTGCAGGAATTCCGAAGTCATTAAATAAAGCATTTAAAATTATTTTTGATAAAAGCGCATCTTGTGTGGATGCCTTTTTAGTCAATGACCGGCTAAGCTGCCAGATTACCGGATTGGGCTTTGATGCAAAAGTGGCGTATGATTTTTCTCTTCAAAAAAGACGCGGGCTTAGCACTTATATCAAACAAGTATTCAAAAATTTTTTCTCTGCAAAAACCTGGCCTTTTGAAATAGAAATAGAAGGCCGTATTTTTAAAGAAGAAGCTTTTTGCGTATGCATCGCCAACAGTAACCAGTTTGGCAATAATTTTAAAATTGCTCCAAAAGCCAGTCTCAGAGACGGTTTGCTTGATATAGTAATTATGAAAAAAACCAGTAAACCACGGGTTCTTTTTGAGTTGGTAAAACAGGTATTTTCAGGCGAAATAAAAAGTATAAAAGAGAAAGACTTACACAAACAAAATGTACTTTACTTTCAGGCAAGTCAATTAAAAATAAAAAACCTAGATAGGGCGCCGTTGCATATTGATGGCGATCCGGTACTTTCTTCTGAAGAATTTTCAATAAAAATTTTGCCTTCGGCCTATAGGTTAATACAACCCTAATATCTTAATGCGTCGCCATCGCTAGGGTGGCTATGCTCAAACGAACATTGCTGATTTTCAGGACTTCATTAGCGCAAGACTCCAGCGTGGCTCCTGTTGTGATTACATCATCCACCAATAAAATGTGTTTGCCTTCCAACTGTTTAGGTTGTGCAATTGAAAATATTTTTTCAACATTTTCCCATCTTTGGATACGGCCTTTTTTTGTTTGCGTTTCTGTATGAACTATCCGGGTAACATTCTTTTTTATGACAGGAATATTGGTAATTTCTGAAATACCGTTGCAAAGAATTTCGGCCTGGTTGTATCCTCTTTTCTTTTCCTTCTTTTCAAAAAGAGGAAGGGGAATAATCGCATTTATATCGTTGAAGCGATTACTGTTCAAAAGGCTTTTGCCCATAAGGCCTCCAAGATAATGGCCAACTTCCCTGTTGCCTTTGTATTTAAATTCATGAATGAGATTCTGTATAATGGATGCTTTTGAAAAATAAAATTCACTCATGGCAGCTGTAATTGCTACACGTCCCCAAAATATTTTTTCCACCGGGTTATTGGCGTGCATGGCAAAATTGGTGTGTGGCAAATCGTTGATACATTCAAGGCATAAAAAATTATCAGGGTCAATTATATCACTTCCACATCCGATACAAATATGCGGATAAAACAAATGAAAAAGAGGCGATGATGTAATGAAGGAACTTTTCAATAAATCATTTTTTAAAAAGATGATTTAAATTTCATTAAAACAAATACCTATACAACTCTTCTACTTTACCCAAAGGCACTACTTCTATATTTTGTTTATTTTTCCCTATCCCTTTCAAATTGTATTTGCTTACAATAATTTTTTCAAAACCCAGTTTCTCCGCTTCGGCAATCCGTTGTTCAATGCGATTTACTGCCCTTATTTCTCCACTCAAGCCTACTTCCCCTGCAAAGCAGGTAAGCATTGGGATGGCTACATCCTCATAAGAAGAAAGCAGTGCGCTTAAAACAGCAAGGTCAATAGATGGATCTTCTACTTTTATTCCACCGGCTATATTAATAAAAACATCTTTTACTCCGAAATGAAAGCCTCCTCTTTTTTCCAAAACCGCCAACAACAATTGGAGTCTTCTTAAATCAAAACCGGTATTGGTTCTTTGTGGCGTGCCATATACACTTTGCGTTACCAGCGCCTGCACTTCTATTAATAGCGGGCGAACGCCTTCCATTGTCGCGGCGATAGCCACTCCGCTCAACAATTCTTCTTTTTGTGTAA
Source organism: Hanamia sp. (assembly GCA_036566285.1). Taxonomy (GTDB): domain Bacteria; phylum Bacteroidota; class Bacteroidia; order Chitinophagales; family Chitinophagaceae; genus Ginsengibacter. The sequence goes on along the minus strand of DATCWN010000146.1, from coordinate 12,514 downwards.
TTAATATTTCCGAAGGATTGCTCACCTGCCTCATTCCTTCTCCGGTCATTTCATAAATACCCAATTCGGAAGTGGAGCCAAAACGGTTTTTTAAGGTTCGTAAAATGCGGTAAGCATAATTGCGGTCGCCCTCAAATTGTAAAACGGTATCCACCATGTGCTCCAAAATTTTTGGCCCAGCAATGCTTCCATCTTTAGTGATGTGGCCTATTAAAAAAACCGGCGTATTGGTTTCTTTGGCAAAGCGCTGAAACTCCGCGGCGCTTTCTCTTATCTGGGAAACACTACCGGGCGCCGATTCCACATAAGGCGATTGAAGTGTTTGCACAGAATCCACAATGACCAATTGCGGTTTCAGTTTTTTTATTTCTTTAAAAATACTTTGCGTATTCGTTTCAGTAAGAAGAAAAAATTTATCGTTTTCAATCTGAATCCTGTCGGCGCGCATTTTAATTTGCTGCTCACTTTCTTCGCCACTAATATATAAGGTAACAATGTTTTTCAATTGAAGCGATGCCTGTAAAAAAAGTGTGGACTTACCAATGCCCGGTTCGCCGGCGATCAGCACAATGCTTCCCGCTACGATTCCTCCGCCAAGCACACGATTCAATTCTGCATCTTCGGTGACGATTCTTTTCTCTTCGCCGCTGGTTACATCTTGTAATGAAATGGTTTTAAGCCCGCCGCTTAGTCCTGAATATTCTTTCCATTCTGTAGAAGGCTTTTCAGTTCCGCGTACAATTACTTCTTCTATAAAAGTATTCCACTCATTACATGAAGGACATTTACCCACCCACTTTGCACTTTCCTGTCCGCAGTTACTACAAAAAAAAGCAGTCTTCGTTTTACTCATTTAAAAAAGTTTAGGAGCAATGAAATTAAACAATCATTGCGATGCGAAAACAAAATAGAAACAGAAAAACGAATGAAGAAGAGCAAGAAAGAATCATCAAAGAAATAGGATGAGGAAACTAAAAAGTAAAAGAGCCGGTATTGCTACCAGCTCTTTGTACTTACTAACCCATTAAATTCTATTGCTAAATTACAAATTGCAGGCAGATAAACAAATTATTTTTGGGGGATGTGAATAAATTTTATTCGCCGTTTTATATAGTACGCTGTTACCTTAAAAATATATTTTTTATTGATAATCAACTAGTTATCAAGCGAAAATGGGTTCGTAAAATAATTATAAAATATTTTTACCAAAATTAGATTTATAAAATAAACTACTTTAATTTTATGCTAAATTTATAAAGGTGAATAAGCTACTTTTTTTTTCCTTTCTATTTACAAGTATAAATGGAATAGCCCAAGTGAGAATTGGTGGCCTGGTAACAGACAATAAAAGTAAACCATTACCCGGAGTGAGCGTAAGTATCCAGGACTCTTATGATGGAGCCACTTCAGATTCATCAGGCAATTATTCATTTACCACAACAGAAAAAGGAGTGTCTGTTTTAAAAGCCAGTTCATCCGGATACAAATCTTTTGAACAAAAATTAAACATAGTCAGTACCCCCATTGTTGTAAACATTTCACTTAAAGAAGAAATAACAGAATTGAAAGCGGTGCTCATCAGCGCCGGAACTTTTGAAGCAAGCGATCAGAAAAAAGCGACCGCATTAAACCCGATTGATATAGTAACCACTGCAAGCGCTAATGGGGACATTACGAATGCCATAAAAACCCTGCCGGGTACACAACAGGTTGGCGAAAGCGAAGGATTGTTTGTAAGAGGCGGCACTGCTACGGAGACTAAAATTTTCATTGATGGAACTTTGGTCAATAATTTTTTTTACAGCAGCGAACCGGGGCAGGCCACCCGTGGAAGGTTCAATCCATTTTTATTCAAAGGAACCATATTCAGTTCCGGCGGATATTCGGCTTTGTATGGGCAGGCGCTTTCTTCTGTGCTTCTGCTGGAGTCTATAGACCTTCCTGAAAAAACTTCCGCGGATTTTGGCATCTCTTATCTTGCCGCAAATGTGGGCATTCAGAAGTTATCGAAAAATAAAAAATCTTCATGGGGCGTTACTTATGCTTACGCCAACCTTTCCTTAGTATATAATCTTATCAAACAAAAGGCTGATTATTTCCGTGTGCCCGTGGTGCATCAGGGCGATGCCAATTTCAGGATTAAGACTTCGCCAACAGGTATGCTAAAATACTACGGAACCATAGGCAATACTGACGTAGGTTTCAGAAGCCAGGATGTAGATTCATTAAACATGAAAGATGCTTTTGGGTTGAAGAATTTTAACATGTATCATAACGTATCATGGAAAGAAACCATTGGGCGTGGCTGGAAATTGCATACGGGCGTCTCTTACAGCAATAACAAAGATGACATCAAGATGGAGTTACAGGACGCCAATAACCAGAAGCAGATTATTGCAGATGAGCCATTGTATGCTTACAAAAATTTCAGCATCAACAATACAGGCAATTATGCAAATGCCAAAGTAGTTTTTGAAAAAAGATTAAACGGATTGAGCGCTATTCGTTTTGGCAGTGAATATAATTACAGTGATGAGAAAGCAACCTATACACAATACGACGGCGCTCAATATCCTCAAAGATTAAGAGAAAATATTGTTTCAGGCTTCGCCGAAACCGACATCTACCTTACCAATGATCTAGCTGCGAAAATTGGTTCCAGGACCGAACATTCTCAAATGCTTGATAAGTGGAATATTGCACCGCGGATTTCACTGGCCTATAAGTTTCCTGACAATAGCCAGGCATCTATTGCTTATGGAACTTTTTACCAGAATCCGGAAAATAAATATTTGCCTTCTGTAAATGCGCTTCATTTTCAAAAGGCGACACACTACATTGCACAATATCAAAAAATCTCAAAGGACTATACTTTTCGTACAGAAATCTTTTATAAAAAGTACAATGACCTTATAAAGACAAATGGCAGTAACGGAGCTTTTAAAGCAATTAATAATAATGGCTTCGGCGATGCCAAAGGAATTGAATTTTTCTGGCGCGATAAAAAAACAATTACAAATGTGGATTACTGGGTTTCTTATTCTTATTTAGATACCAAACGTGATTTTTTAAATTATCCTTTTGCCCTGCAACCAACTTTCTCTGCAAAGCATACCACATCGCTGGTGGTAAAGAAGTTTGTGTTGCCCATAAGAACCCAGTTCAATGCATCCTATACGTTTGCTACCGGCAGACCTTATTATAATTTGATTTATGACAATGGAAATAATTATGAAATAAAAGAGCAGGGCCGCACCAAAGATTATAATGATTTAAGTTTGAGTGTGAATTATTTGCCTTCTATAGGAAAGACAAATGCAAAATCATTTACCGTTTTTGTTTTATCTGTTACCAATGTAATAGGTTTTAATAATGTTTATTCTTATAATTTTTCGGCCAATGGAAAGAATAAGGTTGCCGTATTACCTCCGGCCAAAAGATTTTTGTATTTGGGATGTTTTATTAGCGTAGGAATAGATAGAACACAGGATGCGATTGATAATAGTTTATAAAATTATTTTGTAAAAATTTAAAAATAAATCAAAAATGAAAAAATCAATTGTAACAGCTTTGGCCATTTGCCTTGTTAGCCTTGCTTTTGCGCAAAGCGATAAATACATGAATGCCATGAAAGCTAACATTATACAACTGGATTCAATCTATCAAAAAAACAATGGTGCGGAACTGGCTAACAATTTTACAAGAATAGCCGATGCGGAAAAAACGCAATGGCTTCCTTATTATTATGCGGCATATTGTACAGTGGTACAGGCTTTCACAGAAAAAGATAATTCGAAAAAAGATGCTATAGCAGATAAGGCCGCTGATTTAATTAAGAAGGCGGAGATCGTTCTGGGGAATGAAAATTCTGAAACGAATGTAATTAAAAGTGAAATCGCCACGGTACACCTGACGGTAGATCCGCAGAACCGGTATATGACTTATGGCCCTGAATCTGCGGAGAATTTAAAAAAGTCGGCAGCGCTTGACCCTACTAACCCACGGCCTGTATTGCTGGAAGCACAAGGTAAATTTTATACTCCCGAAGCTTTTGGCGGAGGCAAAGAAGTGGCCAAACCCTTGTTTGAAAAAGCAGCTAAAATGTTTGAAACATTTAAGCCGGAAACGGATCTTTCGCCGGTTTGGGGAAAAGCCAATGTGGATTATTTTTTATCGCAGTACAAATGATTTTACATGAATGAAGAAATTAAAATGACTGAAAAAGTAACCATGGAGTTTAAAAACCTCGATCCAATATTGCATTCCCAATTGCGGCTGGCCGTAATATCGCTTCTCATAAGTGTGAAGGAGGCCGAGTTCACTTTTTTAAAAGAAAAAACAAATGCTACTTCCGGTAATTTAAGTGTTCAGATAAGCAAATTAAAAGAGGCCGGTTATATAGAAATTGTAAAACAATTTCATCACAATTATCCTCAGACTATTTGTAAAATAACACCAGCAGGTGTTACGGCATTTGAAAATTATGTACAAGCTTTGCAGAGTTATATGAAATTATAAACCCCATAACCACTAAAGGCAAAAAAATAGCCACCATTTCAGGCGGCTATTTTTATTGGTTTCGGTGTGTTGAATTACTTACTTATTTTGTGTGTGAACCTTTCAGTTGGTGAAATGAACTGTAGGAAATAATTTCCTGAAGGCTGTTTAGATAATTCATCAATTCTGATGTAATTGGCTCCTTTATTTACCTGTATGGTTTTTGAAATTACTTCTTTACCCTGGATGTTGATTACTCTTGCGGTAACTACTTCGCTCTTGCTCCACTCCATGTTTACATTTATATAACTTGTAAAAGGATTGGGAGATACACTCACTACCTGGCTTTCTTTATTAATTTTTACTGCAATCACTTTTGATAAATTAGCCTTACCATCAAAATCAATTTGCTTCAACCTGTAATAAATCATGCTGCCGGCAGTGGAAATATCATCTGTTACTGAATAAGAATGATACAACGAAGTAGTTCCGTTTCCTGCAACCACCGGACCTTCGCTAAACGTGTTTCCATCATAGCTTTTTTCTACAATAAATTTGCTGCAATTGATTTCCATGGAAGTACTCCAATCAAGTTGTACCCTGCTTCCCTGTAAAAGTGTGGCAGTGAATTTTGCCAGGGTTACCGGCATGGGGCCTTCTTCAGGATTGATTATGGCAGTACCATCGTCCGTAAACTTAACATTCGCATCAGACATGGAACTAACCCTTGCGATGTTCATAATTGATGGAACACGCTGCCCGCTATTAGGTTTATTTACCTTTACCTTAAATTGAACTTCATAAGATTCGTTTTCGGCCAGGGTGCCGCCAGTAGTAGCATTTGCGCCAGCCCCTATTCTAAATTTCACTGTTTTTATCTGGCCATTTGAAATGTATTCGGCAATGTCGTCGCCCGATGCATCTGTTTTAATTCCTGTACTAATTCCCGGAGAACTAATTACATTCAAAGAGTTGGCAACATACGTAACCGTATTAGGCAATGTATCAATCAATTCAATGTGGTTAGCATTTCCAACACCTGTATTAGATCCTTTAAGCGTATAAGTTAATATTTCATCTTCTTCGCCTAAATGGTTGTTATTGGCATCCGTTACTATTTTATCCAAAGTAATAGTAGGGTCTTTCATTTTAATGGAAAAAGAAAATAAACCCGGATAATATTGATCTGCTTCAGTACCAAATTGCAAGTTTACTGAATTGGCATTTGGCAAAATACCAAAGCCATTTCCCACCTGAAATATGTCTATATCAATACCCATTTGGTTGGTATAGTTTGGACTTTTTGTAGTAACATGTATGCCATTATTACTAATAGTTCCATTCCATGGATTATCGGATTGATTCACTGCGTTTGAAAACGAATTACCGTTGATCTTTAAAAAATCGCCGGTAATATTGGCGTCTCCTTCCCATGTCATTACGCCCATTTGTGCATCGGCAGAAGCAAGCGCCCCGGATGGCACATCAAGTCCGGTTAAAGAAACATTGGCAATAGTAGAAGCGCCTCCATCATAAACTTTTTGAAACCCATCGTAAATGCGAACACTGTTATAATTTAAAGAAGCATTTTCATATACGACTATGATGCACCAGCCTCCGTGGTTACCTCCGCCTGATATACTGCCGGTGGATAAAGGAACATTACCGACCGTATATGTGCCGCCGCCGTTCTGCTTTATAAATGCAGTAATATCTGCATACGCCTGATATTGGGTGTAGCCCTCGCTGATAGTTGATTGGTCAATGCCCAATGCATTTACATCCGAATACGTACTGCTGGTTCCTTTTCTTATTTTTATTTTTTTATTGGCATCTTGATTTAAATCAAAATCCGAATTTGTTACACGCCCTCCCCAATACAATCTTGCAAGTTTAATAATATTAGTTCCACCTGGCAAAATCAGGTCAGCGGATGAGGAATTCCTGGTAACATTCCCATTACCGGTGCTTCCATCAATATCAATATACTGCATGTTTTCATAATCGTTGCCATAATAGCTATTACCGTTAGCACTGTTGTCATTCATTTTTATTACGCTCGGTTTATCGTCATCGAAAATATGCATCAGCGAATTTCCAAACATAGTAGTGCCGCCTTTTAAATTTTCAGAATACACAAGCCTGTAATTCCTTTGCTGAGCATGGCTTGCAAAAGAAATCGCCAAAAGGAAAAACGAGAAAAATATCTCACGGCTTACTTTCATTTTTAAAGAAGCCTTTAAGGAAAAAGGTTGCATACTAATTAATTTTGTGGTCAAATAATTAATGATGATACAAGGACAATCATTATTTTTTGGCAGAAATATTAAGCATGGCTTCTCCTGGGAATTGTGGATTGGTACCTGAAAAATGTTCTAATTAAAGTTTAAGGAATTGGAATGGTGTAATCAACCATCATAAATGCAGTTATATCGTAAGCATTTGCTTTTCTAAAAGATAATGGGGAAATAAATTAAAAAGGAATCTTGAGGAACTTTTGCAGAGGGATTGGACAGCAAAAATAGCCATCCATTTATATAAACAAAGCTTTTACTTAAATATTTTTTTCATTAGCTGAAAAAAAAACTTATGCTTTTAAATTAAATAATTGTTGAGATGCCTTTTTTGCGGGAAACCAGGAAGCGACGAAAGCGATAACAAGTGAGGTAAGTATTACGAGAATAAAATCTGTGATAACCAGTTTCACCGGGAAATAATCAATTAAAAAAGAATTGCCTGCCAGCTTAATAAAATGAAATTTCAATTGTAAAAATGCAATGATCAATGCTAAAAAAATTCCTGTCCCCGCGCCAGCCACAGCCAATAATAATCCTTCGCTCAAAAATATTTTTTTAATCAGCGACTTATCGGCGCCCAATGCCTGCAACACACTGATGTCTTTTCTTTTTTCCAGTACCAGCATGGTTAAAGCGCCTATCATATTGAATGCGGCGATGATCAGAATTAAAGTAAGCACCGCATAAATAAACCATTTTTCCAGGCGCATTGAATTGTAAAGGCTGGTATTTTGTTGAAATTTGGTAAGCACTTTATATTGCGAGCCTAATTTGTTTTGAAGTATTTCTGTAAAGGATTCAGAGATTTCAGGATCAGATAAAGAAATTTCCAGCGCACTGTAATCCTGCGGCTGATAATTCATTTGTTGCTTTACAAAGCCAATGTTAGTAATTACATATTTATTATCAAAATCCTGCTGAATGGCAAAGCTTCCAGAAGTAGTGGCGTTTCCTTCGCTCAGAGATGACAAAGGGTTTGAATTTTCCCTGTTTGTTTTCTTAGGAAGAAAAATAGTGAGGGGAAAAAGGTTTCTATCGGCCTGTACTCCAATAGCGCTTTCAATACCGGAGCCTAAAACCAATTTGGGATCATCAATGGTTCCTATATTAAAATCACCATGATACATCTTTTGCGGCACACCTGATACTTTATGATAATTACTGTCAACACCTTTTAATAAAACCACGGTTTGCTGCTCTCCATTTTGCAAAAGCGCTTTTTCCTCCACATCCACTGATATGCCTTTTACGCCGGGCATTTGATGTATTTGATTTAACTGCGCTTGTGTTAGCATAATTGTTTTTCCTTTGGCCGGAACCACTTTTATGTCGGCGTAAAAACTGGAATAAAGAGATTGTACCAATCCTTCAAAACCATTGAAAACACTTAATACCAATACCTGGCACATGGTAGAAAATGCGATGACACCAGCAGTTACCCACGAAATAATATTGATAGCATTCGTGCTTTTTTTTGCTTTAAAATATCTCCAGGCGAATTTGAAATGCAATGGTGAGTGGTAAATGGTGAATAGTGAATTAGTTAGAGAGGTTCGTCTTTCTCCCCTTTAGGGGTCGGGGTTTTCTTTATCTCATCCAGCAACTTCTCCATTTTAAAAACATAATCAAGTGTATCGTCCATATAAAAAGTGAGTTGAGGAATACTCCGAAGCTGGTGCCGCATTCTTCTTCCCAATTCACCCCGTATTTCACTGCCACGTTCTTTAAATTTTTCTAAAACAGCTTCTGCATCTTTTACCTGGAATAAACTTAAATAAACTCTTGCTTCAAAAAGATCAGGAGTAATTTTCACTGAAGATATGGAAACCATTCCACCGTCCTGCATATTGAGGCCCATCTTCAAAAAAATATCGTTGAGTTCCTTCGCAATTTCAATGGCTACCTGCTTTTGTCTTTTTCCTTCTGTCATTTTATATCATTAAGGTTCTTTGTAAAATTAGTTACTTTGCCGCTATTACAATTAATAAAGCATTTCAATTGTTTCAATGAAGAGTTTACGAGCCGTTTTCCGATACGTGGCAAAATACCCTAAACTGATTTTTGCTTATTTCAGTTTTAATGTGCTTTCCAATTTGTTTTCCGTTATTTCCCTGGGGCTATTAAGTCCTTTTTTATTATTGATTTTTAAAAAACAAAATACCCTTGGAGCAGTTTCAGAAAACACAAACTTCTTTTCCGGGCTAAATCCGGTTAATCAATTAAAAAAATACCTTTTTGAGGTAGTTCAAACTCCCGACGGAGATATAAAAGCATTGGCGGTCATTTGCATTCTCATCTTAAGTTTCATCATTTTAAAAAATATTTTTTTATACCTCTCCATTTATTTTTTAACTCCCATCCGGAACCGGATAGTGAACGACATGCGTACGGGTATGTATAAAAAGATTCTTGTGTTGCCTGTAGGTTATTTTAATGACCAGAGAAAAGGCGACATTATGAGCAGGCTTACCAATGACCTCAGTGATGTGGAAAGCTCTGTTGTCAATTTATTGGAAACCCTTTTCAGGGAGCCTGTTACCATTCTTTTGTTTTTTGGGTACATGATTATTTTAAGCCCGCAACTAACGCTTTTTCTCATTTTATTTTTACCTGTTGCAGGGTTGGTTATTGGCAGAATAGGGCGTTCCTTAAAAAGGCAAAGCACCCAGGCTCAGGAAAAACTGGGCGCTATACTTTCTACTATTGAAGAAACGCTGGGAGGCATACGGGTCATTAAAGCATTTAACGCAGAGAAAAGGCAATACCGGAAATTTGATGTTCAAAATGAAGAATTACTTGACATAAAAAATAAAGTAAACCGGAGGCGCGACCTTGCTTCGCCGGTAAGTGAAGTGTTGGGAATTGCCGCTGTAGTTTGTGTGCTTTGGTATGGCGGACGATTGGTTTTGAGAAATTCCTTTCTGGATCCTGGAGATTTCCTTGCCTACATTTTAATTTTTTCACAGGTAATTCAGCCTTTGAAATCGTTATCCGCCGCATCATATAATATAAGAAAAGGCGCCGCAAGTGTGGACCGTATAGAGCATTTAATTAATGAAGAAGTTTCTATAAAAGAAATCGAAAACCCCACGGTATTAGAATCTTTTAAAGATTGCATTGAATTTAAAAACGTTTCTTTTTCTTATGGTGATAAAGTAATTCTTCATGACATCAATCTGAAGATTGAGAAAGGAAAAACTGTTGCATTGGTTGGCGCTTCGGGTGCTGGAAAAAGTACATTGGTGGACCTGATACCGCGTTTTCGCGATACCGTAAAAGGTGAACTGCTGATAGATGGTATTAATGTAAGAAAATACTCTCTTGAATCGCTCCGAAACCACATGGGCATTGTAACCCAGGAACCTATTTTGTTTAATGATACCATTGCCAACAATATTTCTCTCGGTATGGATAATGCCCCCGAAGAGCAGATAGAAAGCGCTTCCCGGGTAGCCAATGCGCACCAGTTTATTTTGCAAAAAGAATCTGGATACCAAACCAACATTGGAGAGCGTGGCAATAAATTAAGTGGTGGCGAAAAGCAGAGGGTTACCATTGCCAGAGCGGTTTTAAAAAACCCACCCATTCTAATTCTTGATGAAGCCACTTCATCATTAGACACTGAGAGTGAAAAATTGGTTCAGGATGCGATTAATAACCTGATGAGTAACCGAACCAGTATTGTAATCGCACACAGGTTAAGCACCATCCGAAATGCAGACGAAATTATTGTTTTGCAAAAAGGGAAAATAGTAGAGCGCGGTACCCACATGAGCCTGATGACGCAGAATGGCTTTTATAGAAAATGGGTAACCATGCAGGAAGTGAAATGAAAACGACAATTGTTTTTTTAATAGCCACTTAATTTTTGTAGAAAAGGGATGAAGAAAAAATTAACAATGGAAGCATTAGCTAATTGGCATATTAGCACATTAGCTAATTATCCTCCTAAATTTTTCAAGCACTTTTTCAAATCAATTCCCTTTCCTAACACACCGGTAAAAATATCTCCCATCTTTTTTACACGCTTTTCTATGTTATGGATGGTAAACTGTTTTGGAGATAGTCCTCTCTTTACTTCTTTCCATAACAAAGGCGTGGAAACGGTGGCTCCCACTTTTGGCCGCAGGCTGTAAACTGAGGCAATGGTTTGCCCACGCCGGTTTTGCAAATAGTCCATATAAATATGTTGATTACCCCGCTTTTGCAGATTTCTTTCCAGCGTAGTAAAATCCTTTAACTGGTCATTGGCCATCATGCACACGAGGTAAGTAAAATCTTTTACCTGTTCGAAAGAATATTTTTTCCCAGTTGGCACATATATATGTAAGCCCGATGCACCGGAAGTTTTACAATACGCTTCGGCGCCGGCTTTATCCAAAATTTCTTTTACCATAAGAGCCGCTTCTATCACCTGGTCAAAAGTATTTTTATCGGACGGGTCTATGTCAATCATAAGATAATCCGGATTTTCCAAAGCTTTTACGGTAGAGTGCCAGGGATTTATTTCTATGCAACCCAGGTTATTTAAATACACAAGAGTGGCCAAATTATCGCAAATGATGTAATCAATTTCTTTATCGTTAGAGTCTGAATAAACCTTTATACTTTTCACAAAAGAAGGAACATTCTCTCCGGCATCTTTATGAAAAAAACCTTTTTCGTGAATGCCGTTGGGATTTCGCAAAAGCGATTCCGGACGGCCTTTCAGATAAGGAAGAATGTAATCCGCCATAGATATATAATAGTTTACCACATCGCCTTTGGTGACCCCGTCTTCCGGAAAATAAACTTTATTAACGTTTGTAACTTTTACTTTCGACTTCCCGAAAGTGAAAATTTTATCGGTTTCATTTTTGGCTTCTTCCGGTGGAGAAACGGCTTTTGGATTCCTAACCGGTTTTGTACTTTTCATACTTACTTCATTTATATCTTTATCTTCCCGTAGGTGCAGAAAAACGGGATGGCGAAACATTCCATCACGGGTTATTTCTGAAAATTTTACTTCACAAATCAACTCTGGCTTTACCCAGGTTACAGGCGAATTGGTTTTTATTTTCTCATTAAATGGAGATTCTTTTTGCACCAACGGCTGAAGCAGATCGTACATTTCTTTTAAAGCAACGTCATTAAAGCCGGTGCCGGTGTGCCCAATGTATTTAAAATGATTTCCCTCTTTGGAAGCAAGAATTAAAGCGCCAAAATATTTTCTTGAACCGGAAGGCGCTGTATACCCCGCTATGATTGCTTCCTGTGTTTTATGATGTTTTATTTTTAACCATTCAGAAGATCTTTTGCCAGGATAATATTTAGAATCCATTTTTTTTGCCAGGATGCCTTCCAGCCCATTTTCTTCGGAAACAGTAAAAAATGATTTCCCTTTTTCAACAATGTGATCCGAATATTTAATCACTTCATTTTCAGGAATTATTTTTTGTAATAATTCTTTCCGCTCAATAAGTGAAAGGCTGGTTGTATTCTGTCCATTAAGTTCAAGTAGGTCAAAAATCTGGTATTGAATGGGACGCTCTTGGTTTTCGGAATAATGCTGAAGCAATTGAAAATCGGGTTGGCCTTTATCATTTAAAACTACAATTTCTCCATCCAAAACCGTATCAGCCTTGATATGTTTTAGTTGGTCAACTACAATGGGATAAGTCTGTTGAAAGCTAATACCATTACGGGAATACAATAAGATTTCATTTTCTCTTTTTTCGGCT
>DATCWN010000041.1:0-2865 GCA_036566285.1 Hanamia sp. | reverse complement strand
TCACCAGCCCTCGCCCTGGATGAATGATTACGGCGCTTTTGCCATCATGCCCATTACAGGGAAAGTACGTTTCAAAGAAAATGAGCGGGCGAGCTGGTTTTCTCATAAAGCCGAAATTGCCAAACCGTATTATTACAAAGTTTATCTGGCAGATGCGGATGTAACCACAGAGCTTACACCAACGGAACGTGCAGCCAGTTTCCGTTTTACTTTTCCTAAAGCTGATAGTTCCTCTGTAGTTATCGACGCTCTTGACAAAGGCTCTTATATCAAAATAATCCCTTCACAAAATAAAGTAATAGGCTATACCACCCGGAATAGTGGTGGGGTAGCCAAAAACTTCAAAAATTATTTCGTAATCATTTTTGATAAGCCTTTTGATTATACCTATACTTTTTTAGATAGTGTTATCACCAAAAACATTGAACAAAAAAGCAATCATACAGGTGCTATTATTGGGTTTACCAATACACGCAAAGGGCAGGTTATTAACGCAAAAGTGGCTTCTTCCTATATTAGTTTTGAACAGGCAGAAATTAATTTAAAAGAAATTGGCAGTAATAACTTTGAGACCGTAAAAAAGAAGGCCAGAGAATCATGGAACCAGGTTTTGGGCAAGGTTAAAGTTTCCGGAGGCACAGTTGACGAGATACGTACTTTTTACTCATGCCTGTACCGGATGGTATTTTTCCCTTTAAAGTTTTATGAAAAAAATGCTGAAGGAAAGATTGTTCATTACAGCCCCTACACCGGCGAAATAAAGGATGGCTATATGTTTGCAGGCACCGGGTTTTGGGATACCTTCCGCGCACTATATCCATTCTTAAATTTAGTTTATCCTTCCATTGCCAAAGAAATGCAGGAAGGTTTGGTGAATGATTTCAAAGAAGGTGGTTTTTTACCTGAATGGTCTGCACCGGGTTTCAGAAATACAATGATTGGTAACAATTCAGCTTCTGTTGTTGCGGAAGCTTATATAAAGGGGTTGAGAGGTTATGATATTGAAACGCTTTACAAAGCGTTGGTTCATGGTGCCAATCATGAAGGGCCAATTGATGCGGTTGGAAGAAAGGGAGTGGAATATTATAATTCATTGGGCTATGTGCCTTACGATGTGAACATTAAAGAAAATGCTGCCCGTACCCTGGAATATGCTTATAACGATTATTGTATTTATCAATTAGGAAAAGCATTGGGAAAACCAGCCTCCGAAATAGATATTTACAAACAACGGTCAATGAATTATAAAAACCTCTTTGACAAGTCACATCTTTTAATGCGTGGTAAAAATAAAGATGGCAATTTTCAGTCACCCTTCAATCCCTTTAAATGGGGCGATGCATTCACCGAAGGAAATAGCTGGCATTACAGCTGGTCTGTGTTTCATGACATTAATGGCCTGATCAATCTAATGGATGGGAAAAAGAATTTTATCCAAATGCTTGATTCTGTATTTACGATGCCTCCGGCGTTTGACGAAACATACTACCGCGGCGTAATTCACGAAATCAGGGAAATGCAAATTGCAGACATGGGACAGTATGCGCATGGCAATCAGCCAATTCAGCACATGATTTACCTGTACGACTATGCCGGCGAACCATGGAAAACACAGTATTGGGCAAGGGAAACAATGGACAAATTATACAAGGCCACCCCGGATGGTTATTGTGGAGATGAAGACAATGGGCAAACCTCTGCGTGGTATGTATTTTCTGCTTTAGGCTTTTACCCGGTGACGCCAACAAGCGTACAGTATGCGACTGGGTCGCCATTGTTTAAACACGCAGAAATTCATTTTGAGAATGGTAAAAAACTGGTTATTAATGCTGCCAATAATAGCGCCAACAACCGGTATGTCCAAAAAGTAACTCTTAACGGCAATAGTTACACGAAAAACTATTTTAATCATTTTGATTTGCAAAAAGGCGGACAAATTAATTTTCAAATGACGCCAACTCCAAATAAACAGAGGGGTACAGCGCAAGCGGATTTTCCCTACTCATTTTCAAATACAGCCAATAAATAGCCCTTATTAAAAACAAATTAATGAGGACAGTTTCAGCAGTTATTCTGCTCTTGGTAACATGCGCTTTTAGCCGACAGGGAGATTGGAGTAAAGTTTGATCAAATATGATATTACAAGAGCGGCCATTTTTAAAAATGGATACACTCTTTTGTTGATAAATAAGGATTCCACTTTTGATAAAGAAGTTCAGCAACGCATGATTGATGTATTTTTCAAAGTATATCCTGAAGAAGTAAAAACATTTAATTCTGATCTTTAATTTAATTCTGAATCTTTAAAGGAAGTAACCATTATTTTTGACCAGGGTTACAAAGGTGTGGCTGCCACATCCGGTGGCATTGTGCGTGTAAATCCTGAATGGATGCATAAGCATCCTGAAGACCTGGATATAATTACCCATGAAGCGATGCATATCGTTCAATCGTATCCTGACAGGGTTGGCCCTGGGTGGATTACAGAAGGAATTGCTGATTATGTGCGATACAAATTTGGGGTAAATAATGAAGCCGGAGACTGGCGACTGCCTGAATACAATATGAAACAGTCATACCGGGATGCGTACAGGGTAACCGCACGTTTTTTTCTTTGGGTAGAAAAAAATTATAAAAAAGATTTCGTGAAAAAATTAGATGTCGACATGCGTAAAAAAGAATATACCCCGGAATTCTGGGAAAGCGAAACCGGTAAAACAGTAATTATGAAGGGTGGAAGAATGGTTTTTTACATGGCGTCTAAGCATAAGGGTTAGGATTGGTATTATCTTCTAATGGTATTTTATAATTTTTATTTTTCCTGCGGCCATATCAGGGCTTCGGGTGTTGATGCGATACCTGTGT
>DATCWN010000009.1:0-2275 GCA_036566285.1 Hanamia sp. | reverse complement strand
GCACTCGCTTTCCATTCGGGGCTGTCGTAATTGATGTTTAATGAGCTATCATTATCGGCAGTTTCAAATTCCATATCGCCATCTTCAAGCGCTTTTATTTTGGCGCTGCTTTTATGGGCAGCTAATATCAAAGTGCTGGTTCCTTTCCGGGTGGTTGGAATTTTATAATATTCCTTTATAGGCACTTCGCGGGTATGTTTGGTAACTACTTTTTTTCTTTTTTTGCCTTTGCCTACATATTTTGTAGTAGTATAAGTTTGTGCACGATAACCGGTAATTCTTGAGCCCGTTTTTAAGGCGACTGCATCAGCATGAATACAAACAAAAAGATCGCCATTGTGGTCATTGGCAAATTTCGCTTTCTCTTTTACTGAATTATAAACATCGGTGGTACGTGTAGGAATAATGTTTACGCCGGGCATTTGTTTTTTTAGCTCATCTACCAGTTTCATTGAAATGGCCAGGTTTATATCTTTTTCTTTAGAACCCAAAGTTCCCTCATATTCTCCATGCGCTCCATGATCAGAGCCACCGTGGCCAGGATCAATAATGATTGTTTTTATTTTTTTGGGGATCTGCGCATTTACCACTGAATTTACCAAAAATAAAGAAGCAATAAGCAGAAAAGCAGATTTTAGAAAAAATAAAAAGCGAAACGATTTTTTCTCGTCAAACATTTACTAAAAGATTTTAAATGGATCAATAATATTAAGTTTTAGTAATCTTCACATTACCTTAATGCGATTATCTATATTTTTGTTGCCTTACTGCTATGCAAACAATAAACAAATTTAGCCTAAAACCTTTTTTTCTCCTTACGGTTATTGCTATTTTGTTTATTAAGATGACTGAAAGCAAGGACAGGAGCCACTTTCACCAATCATTTCACACATCCTTACTCCAGGATTCCATTCCGGTAATTCCTTCAAAGAAAAACCATTTTTCTGTTGCAAAAAAGCAAAATTTAATTAAGGATACTTTGCCCATAAAAACTGTTTCCACTTTTGATACTATTCCTAAAAAAGAATCGGACTCTCTTTCCATAAACGATTCCACTTCCTTGCTGGAAAACGATTCTGCTTCTTTTCAAAAAACTACTGATACCATTCATTTCAAAACTGCCAAAAATGCCCTTGAAGCGCCTATAACTTACACGGCAGAAGATTCTATGGTGCTCGATGTAGATGCCAAAACGGTAACACTTTATGGGAAAAAGGCCAACACTAATTTTAAGGATAACGAACTCACCGCCCCGGTTATTTCATTTGACCAGGCTTCCGGAGATATCATTGCCTCCATTAAAAGAGACAGCGCCGGAAAAGCAATTTCATTGCCCACTTATAAGCAGTCCGATTTTACCTCGCAAAGCGATTCCATCCGCTTCAATATGAAAAGCGGGAAAGGTCTTACCAAAAGTACCTACACGCAACAGGGTGAAATGTACGTGTATGGAGAAGTAATTAAAAAAGTGAGCGATGAGGTATTTTATGCTTTGAGAGGGAGGTTCACTACTTGTAACCTGGATACGCCACATTTTGCTTTTGTCAGCAATAAAATAAAATTTATAAACAACAAGGTTGCCATTACAGGACCTGTACATCCGGTGATTGAAGGGATACCCCTTCCTTTATATTTCCCATTTGGCATTTATCCGTTAAACCAGGGAAGGCATTCCGGATTGCTGGCGCCCAATTTTACAACGAATGAGCAAAGAGGCCTTGGGCTGGAAGGGCTTGGTTATTATAAAGTGATCAGCGATAATTGGGATATTATTTTACGCTCTTCCATATATTCTTATGGAGGATGGTCGCTAAATATAAATCCCCGGTATTCCAAACGTTATCATTATAGTGGAAACCTTGCCTTTGACATTCAAAGCTTTAATCTCAATTTTAAAGGCGATCCGGATTTCTTTAAAAACCGGAGTTATCATGTTACATGGAGCCACAGTGCTGATACCAAAGCAAGGCCGGGCGTTACTTTCATGGCGAGTGTCAATGCTGGAAGCAGCAGTTACAATGCATTGGTGCCTAATGATCCTCATTTGAATTTCAGCAATCAACTGACATCAAGTATTGCTTATTCCCGAACGTGGAAAGACAAGCCCTTTAATCTAACGCTCACCGCCAATCACGATCAGAACACCAATTTAAAACTCATCAATGTGAGTCTGCCAAGTGTTGGCTTTACGGTAAATACTATTTATCCTTTCAGGAAAAAAGAATTTGCCGGCGAAACCAAATGGTATGAAAATATCGGGATTGGATATAATGGT
>DATCWN010000558.1:0-6397 GCA_036566285.1 Hanamia sp. | reverse complement strand
TGTTCCGGTTTGAGGAAAGTATTTCCGAAAAAGAACTTTTGGATAAAATCATTGAGCTGAATCATCAAAAAGACATTGATGGTATCTTAGTACAGGTTCCTTTGCCTAAACATATTTCGGAGAAAAAAGTGATCCTTACTATTTCTCCTGAAAAAGATGTAGATGGATTTCATCCTGTAAATATTGGCAACATGGTACTAGGTTTTCCCTCATTTATTTCCGCCACGCCTTATGGAATTCTTTTGATGCTTCAGCATTATAAAATAGAAACCAGCGGGAAAAATGTGGTGGTAATAGGCCGAAGCAATAATGTAGGAACCCCTTTAAGTATTTTATTGAGTAGAAACAATGAGCATGGGAATGCCACGGTAACGCTCTGTCATTCGCGTACCAAAGATTTACCTTCAATATGCAGGCAGGCCGATATTGTGATTGCCGCCATGGGGAAAGCAAAATTTGTAACAGCCGATATGATCAAAGAAAATGCGGTAGTAATTGATGTAGGTATCAACCGCATAAAGGATGCCTCAAAGAAAAAAGGCTATTCTTTAAAAGGAGATGTTGATTTTGAAAATGTGGCGCCAAAATGTAGCTACATAACGCCTGTGCCTGGCGGTGTGGGTTTAATGACCATTGCGGCATTACTTACAAACACTTATGCAGCTTGCGTAAAAAAAGATGATTAATGGTTTGATTGTCAAATTGTTGATTTAGTTAAATCTAAAATTGTAATTGGAAACTCTATTAAATACAACCACCGCCTTACCTGTAATGGAAGCCTTTTATACACTGCAGGGAGAAGGTTTTCACCAGGGCAAAGCGGCCTATTTTATCCGGCTTGCCGGTTGTGATGTGGGTTGTGTTTGGTGCGATGTAAAAGAAAGCTGGGACAAAGATTTGTACCCATATCAGGAGATTGAAGAGATTGTTGAAAAAGCAAAAAAACATCCGGCAAGACTGGCTGTAATTACGGGTGGCGAACCTACTTTATACAACCTCGAAAGACTAACCAAATCTTTACGGGATGAAGGTTTTCAAACCAATATAGAAACATCTGGATCGAGCTTGTTGACTGGTTCCTGGGACTGGATTTGTCTTTCTCCTAAAAAATTTAAACCGCCATTGCCAGGCATACTTCCGAAAGCTAATGAGCTAAAAATAATTGTGTTCAATAAATCCGATTTTGTATGGGCGCAAGAATATGCTGCATTGGTTTCTCCTTCATGTAAACTTTACTTACAACCCGAATGGGGGAAGGCAGAAATAGTAACGCCGTGGATAATTGATTTCATAAAACAAAATCCGGAATGGCAACTGTCGCTACAGATACACAAGTATATAAATGTGCCGTAGATATACGCCGCAGTTGGGGAGTACGCCGATATTTTTTTCTAAAACTTCTTGTCCCATCCTTGGCCAAATCTTCATAAAAATTATTTCGTAATTATAAAAATTGTCAATTTTATTTAAAACATTAGTATGAGTAGATATAGCTCCTACTAATTGTTCTTTTGAAATTTTTTAAATGGTAAGTATATAAGTTTACGGATTTGTTAGGCGACAATTTGAAATGTATCCACAAAACTAAAAGTACCTAATTTCGGCAAAAAAAATTTGAGCAAAGAATTAGGGAATTGGCTTCTTTTTATTGTGTTATCCCTTATTTGGGGCAGTTCTTTTATTTTAATGAAAATCGGGATGGAAAGCCTTACAGATTTCCAGGTGGCTTCCCTGAGAATTGTAAGCGCGGGAGTCGTTTTACTGCCACTAACGGTAAGGCATATACGCAGTATTCCTTTTAATAAAATCGGCTACATATTTTTATCGGGTGTTTTGGGAAATCTGGTACCTTCTTACTTGTTTTGCATTGCTGAAACACGCGTGGACAGTGCACTTGCCGGAACCTTGAATGCCCTCACTCCTATCTTTGCCATTATTACCGGATTCCTTATTTTCAAATTTCATGTTCCTTCAAAGAAAATTATCGGGATAATTATAGCATTCGGCGGAAGCGCTTTACTAATGTTTGGTAAAGGCATGAAAGATACTTCCGACATTTCTTTTTCTTTGCTCATTGTATTGGCTACTTTTCTTTATGGTATCAATGTAAATCTTGCAAAAAAATATTTAAATGATGTAGGTTCTTTAAAAGCCGCTTCTGTGGCCTTGTCACTTAGCGCTATACCTGCTCTGATTGTTTTAATTTTTACCGGTTATTTTCACATCTTTACCCGTCCGGAAACTTTAATAGGGACATTGGCTGCCTCCACGCTTGGTATTATGGGTACTGCGATTGCTACCATACTTTTTTACATGCTGATAAAACGTGCGGGAGTTTTATTTACTTCCATGGTAACTTATGGTATTCCATTCGTGGCCATTGTTTGGGGATTTGTTTATAATGAAGATATTGGCTGGAAACAAATTGTCTCTTTATTTATAATTCTTGCAGGTGTTTACATTGCCAACCGCAGTGGAAAAATGGAAACTGTTGCCGATTAGTTTTTCTCTGAAAGAAATAATTCGTTCCGTAATTCCCTGGCTGTTTTAGTACTTCTATCGTGACTCCAGCCGGGCGGCATTACCAGGTATTTTATTTTGGTAAAAAAAGGGATTTTCTTTTTCATGTCGGTGATGATATTTCCCCATTCATGAAAAACAATATTCGTAAGGTGATATGGGTGTTCCAATTGTTTGGTAAGCCCATATCTTACGGGATCTTCTTTTACTTCTTCCTGGAAAGTCCCGAATAATTTATCCCAGATTATCAATACCATTCCCAAATTTCTATCGAGGTAGCGTACGTTGCTTGCATGGTGTACCCTGTGATGCGAGGGGCTTACAAACACCGCTTCAAACCATCGGGGCATTTTATTGATGTATTGCGTGTGAACCAATATTCCATAAATCTGCGTAAGCGAATACATAAATACAACATCTATCGGATTAAAACCCAATAGCACCAATGGGATAAAATAAATAAACCGGTACAAAGGCTGCAATACCGAGGATCGGAAGCCGGTAGTTAAATTAAATTCTTCTGAAGAATGATGGGTAACATGCACCGCCCAGAAAAAACGGCAGAGATGATCTACGCGATGCTCAAAATAAAACGAAATATCTTCTGCAATAAAAAGAAGAAACCAATATAAAAACAAATTGAAAGAAAAATCAACAAAATGAAACCTGAAAAAATAGGCTAGGATTACCACATACACCACCCGGAATAAAAGATCTATGCCTCCGTTGAGGAGGCACAGATACATATTCATCAAGGTTTCTTTAAGGGTATAAATTTTTTTTAGATGAAGATGGCTCAATACTATTTCAAAACCAATTACCACTATATATAATGGTGTGGTTATCAAAATAAGTAATTGCTCTTTTAGCATGGTTCAAAATAATTTAAACCGACATGATCTCTTTTTCTTTTGCTTCGAGGTATTTATCAATTAAAGAAATATAACCATTGGTTATTTCCTGCATCCCATTTTCGCCATCCTTTGCGGCATCTTCACTAAGCCCATCTTTTTGCAATTTCTTTATTTGTTCTATGGCATCGCGCCTGATATTGCGGACAGCTATTCTTGCCTGCTCACCTTCGCCATAACTTTTCTTCACAAATTCCTTTCGCCTTTCTTCTGTGAGTGGTGGTAAAAATAAGCGGATCATGTTGCCGTCATTTTGTGGATTAACTCCAATATTAGCAGCGATGATCGCTCTTTCAATTGGCTGAAGCATATTTTTTTCCCACGGCTGAATGGTAAGCGTACGTGCATCCATAGCGCTTAAATTACCTACCTGGCTTATGGGCGTCGGGTTGCCATAATAATCAACCACAATTCCATCGAGCATAGTAGGGTTTGCTTTTCCCGCCCGTATTTTTACCAGCTCAGATTCAAAATGGCTGATCGCTTTTTTCATAGAAACAGTAGCTGTATCTAATATTGCTGAAACATCATCTGTCATTACCTGTCGATTTTTTAAATGGATTTATCATACCAAAAATGGCATTTTTCAAAAGTGTACAAATTTAGTAAAAGGCTACGATAAAAAGCTAAAAGGAAGAATCATGTTCAACCGTTTCTCCGGCGAGCGTTAATATTTTATGCGACTTAATAATGGATTTGTTATTTGCCTGTTTGGCCAGGGTGATTAATTTAGGTTTAGGTCGGCTATAATAAACGATGCTTACCATAAGAATAGCAACAGCCGAAAGCGCGAGAATTACCATTGTAGTGCCGGTAAAGCGCAGAAAAAAAGCCAGCGTTATAAAAACAATGTTGGCTCCCAAACAAGTAAGTGAAATCATTTGATGGCTTAATCCAAGCTCCAATAAAAAATGATGAATATGGTTTCTGTCCGGGCTGAAAGGGGAACGGCGATTTACAATACGAACGGCTACGACACGAAGCGTATCAAAAAGAGGGACTATTAAAATAGCAAAACCAATGGCTGGGGCGGATGTCAGGGGAAAGCCCAATGCCGGGTTTGCAGCAACTGTAATAAATTTTATTACGAAAATGGAATTCAAAAGGCCTATGAGCAATGATCCCGTATCGCCCATAAATATTTTCGCCGGATAAAAATTATAGATAAGGAAAGCAACGAGGCTTCCCGCCAGCGACAGCGCCATCACCGCATATAAAAATTGCCCGGTTTTGGCAAAATAAATCCCAAAAATAACTGAAGTAAGTAAACCAAGGGAACCTGCAAGCCCATCTACACCATCAATGAGATTGAATGAATTGGTAATTACTACAATGGTAAACAATGTGAGTAAAACACTTACGGTTTGAGGAAGCTCATGTACACCAAGGAAACCGTACATGTTAGTTATCTGTATGCCGCCAAACTTAATAACGATACCCGCAGCTACAAGTTGGCCGATAAATTTTTTGGAAGCAGAAAGAATTAGAATATCGTCTTTTATACCAAGGAAAAATATCACCATTATAGCAGCGACAAAATACTGAAGTACTGCTGCCATAGAAGGAGGAGCGCCCATAAGAGTGGCTATTATAAACCCGGCAAAAATGCCGAGGCCGCCAAGGGTAGGAATCACCATTTTATGAACCTTTCTCTCATCCGGTTCATCATACAGTTTTTTGTCTTTGGCCACTTCTATTATTACCGGTATAGAAAAAAACGTAATTAAAAACGCTAAGGCTCCGCTTAATAAAATGTTGTCCATACCTGGGGATTATAAATAAAAAGACTTTTGTAAAAATATAGTTTTGTTCACTAAAAATATACTTTCTCAATGTGAGAAGTACTTACAATAAATCCTGTCAAATTGAATATTCATCCTTACCGGATTGAATATAAAAGTGACTGTCAATAAGATAACGCTAACAGGCGCTTACTTATTCTCTTTTGTACTTATTATTCTGAAAGTTTTTCATCAGCGCTACCCGCCAAAACGGATTCTCCTAATCTTTTCAAAGGATTTTTTCGGTTTTCCATATACATAAGCCGGTTCTTGAAGATTTCTATGGCATTAAATGTTGCCGCAGTAAAAGATGATGAGTCTGCCCTGTTTTTCCCTGAGATATCAAACGCTGTCCCATGGTCGGGACTTGTACGAATAAAATTTAATCCGGCTGTAAAATTCATGCCATCCGTCATTGCGAGGGATTTAAAAGGAATCAATCCCTGGTCGTGATACATAGCCAAAACACCATCAAATCTATTGTGTAATCCTCGTGCAAAAAAAGCATCAGCGGGATAAGGCCCCATTACCAAAAAATTATGCTGCTTCGCCTCTTTGATAGCAGGCTTTATGATTTCTTCTTCTTCTATCCCAATCAATCCTTCATCACCGGCATGAGGGTTCAGAGCCAACACCGCTATCTTGGGCTTGTCAATATTAAAATCGCGTTTCAGCGAAGCATTAAAAATAGTAAGCTTGCTTACAATACCTTCCCGGGAAATATGAGAAACAATATCTTTTACGGCTAAGTGTTCGGTAACCAAACCCACACGGAAATCCCCGGCTACCATCAGCATCAGCACATCTTTGGCTTCAAAGAATGCTTTCAAAAAAGGGGTGTGCCCCGTAAAAGGAAACGCTTCGCTATGAACATTTTTTTTATGAATGGGAGCAGTAACCATGGCATCAATTATCCCATCCTTTAATGCTTGGGTAGCGGCTTCCAGGCTTTTCACCGCAAACTTCCCACCGGTTGCATTTAATTCACCAGGCACAATGGCAATTTCCTCTTCCCAGCAATTAAAAATATTTACCTGCCTGGTGTTTATTTTATGGAAATCCTTAATGCTGCTAAAACTGAAATTAATATCAGGCACACTTTTTCTATAAAAATTAATAACCTTATTGTTTGCAAAAACAACCGGTGTGCAAAAATCAAGAATACGCGTGTCGGAAAGGGATTTT
>DATCWN010000540.1:0-9909 GCA_036566285.1 Hanamia sp. | reverse complement strand
ACGGAAGTGGCGGCGGCGGTGGCTACAAAAAAAGTGGCGGCGGTGGATACGGCGGCGGCAGCAGAAGCGGCGGCGGTGGTGGATACAACAAAGATTATTAATCTTTCTTTATACCAACTTATTTACAATCCTTCTTATTTAATTATGAGAAGGATTTTTTTATTTGCCTGTGTTAGTAGCATAACAAACCGTAAATTTATATTACAAAACCCGTTAAGAATGACAAAGAACATTTAATAGAAGCTATATCTGCTCATTATAATGCTTTAAATAAATTGACAATTTTTATGATTACGAAATAATTTTATAAAGATTTGGAGAAGGATAGGATAAGAAGTTTTAGAAAAAATACTGGCGATAATTTGAAATGCGCCCTTTGAATGCCATACTTTAAGTTAAATAAATGATTTATATTCAATTCTCATTTTATTGCCTTCTAAAAAGATATGAAATTTATGAGTCGCATTCATCTTAATGATATCAGCACCAGGGCGCCTAAAGATTTTAATAAACAGGAAACAAAAGAAGATCTCGCAAAGATTCTGGAGGAGCTAAATGATTTACAAAATCTTTTATTTGCGGAAAATAAACATGCTATATTAATAATCATCCAGGGAATGGATGCCAGCGGAAAAGATGGAGTGATTAGAAATGTTTTTACATCAATGAATCCGCAGGGTGTAATGGTAAAGGGTTTCAAGGCGCCCACTCCCGAAGAGCTAAGCCATGATTTTTTATGGCGCATTCACGAATACGCGCCAGCCAAAGGAATGATTCAGATATTTAACCGCAGCCACTATGAGGACATTTTAATAACAAGGGTTCATAAATGGTGTGATGATGAAACGGCACACGAAAGAATGAAAGCGATAAATGATTTTGAAAATTTATTAACCCGGCATGGCAATACCGCTATACTCAAATTTTATTTGCATGTATCGCCAGAAGAACAAAAACTTAGATTGGATGAGCGCATAAAAGATCCCGCCAAAATGTGGAAATATAATGCGAATGATTATGATGAGGCTAAATTATGGGATATTTATAGGCAGATGTATGAAGACTGTTTTGAAAATTGCAACGAGATTCCATGGACCATTGTTCCCAGCGATCAGAACTGGTATAAAGAATATGTGATTGCTACCAGGCTGAAAGAAACAATGGAAGGTTTGAAAATGCAATACCCTGGCCTAAAAAAATAAATCAATTTCATCATCATTAAAATCAAACACTATGAGTTTCATTAAAGATTTTAAAGCCTTTGCAATGAAAGGAAATGTTATGGACCTGGCAGTAGCCGTAATTATTGGCGCTGCTTTTGGAGCCATTGTATCATCCCTGGTAGCCGATATTATTACGCCTTTACTACTAACCCCTGCGCTAAATGCAGTAGGAGCGAAAGATATAGCGGAATTAAAATGGGGCGAGGTAAAATATGGCAGTTTTTTGGCGGCCGTAATTAATTTTATTGTAATTGCATTGGTTATTTTTTCCCTCATTCAGGCCATAAGCAAGCTTCAAAGAAAAGAAGAAGCAGCGCCTACAGCACCTTCTTCTACTGACCACCTTTTAATGGAAATCAGGGATGAACTGAGGGCATCCAAGAGATTGTAAGTGTGCCTTGTTAATAAAAGACGAAAGACTTGATTAACATTCTAAAAAAGGCGGATCGGAAATAAGATTTAATAAATTTGCCCATCCCGGTGAGAAATGTCACCGGGATTGATTTATCTTGAATGAAGAGATTTTTCTTCTAAATATATTTAAATGAATACAGAAGTTTATCAAATTAAATTACCCCAGTTTGAAGGGCCCTTCGACCTTCTTTTATTTTTTATTGAAAGAGATGAACTGGATATTTATAATATACCCATTACCAAAATCACTAACGACTTTTTAGATTATATACATAGCAGCGAATCGCTGAATATAGAATTGAGCAGCGAATTTATTTTATTCATCAGCACACTTATGCGCATAAAGGCAAAAATGCTGTTGCCCCGTAAGGAATTGGATCCGCAGGGGAATGAAATAGATCCGCGACAGGAATTGATTGATAAAATTCTTGAGTACAAAAGATTTAAAGAGGCTTCTGCAAAAATGAGCGAAATGGAAGCGTTGAGGATGTTGTTGGTAAAGCGTGGAAACATCCAGGAAGAATTATCAAAGATTGGCGAAGAAGCAGGAGAGGGTACCGAAATACATACCGTTTCTTTATTCAAATTAATGAAAGCCTTTGAGAAAGTTGCCCAGCGTTTGCACGAAAAAAGAAACCGGCCGGTACATACCGTTATCAGTTATAATTACACAATGGAGGGTACCCGTATTTACATGCTGAATGTTATTAAGGATAAACACTCTCTTTCTTTTGAAAAAATATTTGATGTATGTGAAGACCGACTGCACGCGATTTTCCTCTTCTTAAACTTACTTGAGCTTATTCAACAAAAGTATGCGATGATAATAACCGGGGAAGGTCTCAACAATTTTATAATAGAATATAATGAAGAACGTGTGGAGGAAGTTGCTCCTCAACTGGAAGTGAATATGTATCCTTCACAAAATTAACCGGCAATAAGAAGTTGCTACAGATCTTTAATAAAATGAATTTTCAAAAGAATATTCTTTAACTCTTTTTAATTCAAATTTGGCGATTTTGTCAACCTGGTTCTTGTAAAAAAATACCACGATATTCCTGCGAACACGATCGTTAAGGAAGTGCGAAACAGCATGGCCTTTACGGTTCTCATTTCAAAAATCCTCCCTGTTTGAATATAAATTAGTAAGCCGATGTATGCCACGAGTAAAATGGCAACCCCAATAAATAAGACGATGGTTGCCTCTTTCTTGTTTGTAAAAAAACAGTAAGATGCGAACAGGTAGCTGAAGGCGCAAATGAAATTAGCATATACAATAAATAGAATGTAATGATTCAATCTTACCCTGATATCGAAAAGATCAAATAGAATTGAGCTGCTTATAAACAAAGTGAGTAAGCCGAATAACCCGAGAACAGACCCCGTTATTTTTAAAACGATATTTCTCATTAGATTGTTAGTTTTTAAAGTCATGAATGTAATGAACATTTTTGCATCCGGAAATCCTTATCAAAAAAATATCTTATTTCGTAAAAGTATTTTGGTTTCATTGAAATCCAATATCTCCCTGCTTTTTGGCATTAATTTAACGCTGGTTCTAAGAATAATATTGTGATACAAAAGTAAGTATAAAAGAAAAAAAGTACTTTAATACTTTTATTATAAAATAAGTTTTACTTTTGCATTTACTTTTAAATTTAAATCAAAACAGAAATGGAAACATTAGAAGAAAATATTCTGAACGTAACCCTGATTGAGCCAAGACTAAAGCATCCAACCATTTTTGCACGGTTCGATGAATTGGTTTCTGGTGAAAGCCTGACGCTTCATAATGATCATGATCCCAAGCCTCTTTATTATGAATTAATGGCTAAAAGAGGAGATATTTTTACCTGGGATTATTTGGAACAAGGCCCGGAATTATTCAGAATAAAAATTACAAAAAATAAAGGACCGCAAACGACTAAAGAAAACATCCTCAATGTTACTTTAATCGAACCCCGGCTAAAACATCCAACCATTTTTGCCCGCTTTGACGAACTGAAACCAGGTGAAACTTTAGTGCTTCATAATGATCATGATCCCAAACCTCTTTATTATCAGTTAATAGGTCAGAGAGGAGATACTTTTTCATGGGACTATCTTGAACAAGGACCGGAATTATTCAGGATAAAAATTACAAAGTATAATGAAGACGCGCCTCAAAAGGAAGCGGAGGTTTCATCAAAAGAAGAAAATGTAAAAGCAGTAAAAGGTGATGAAAATATTTTGAACGTTACTCTGATAGAGCCCAGATTAAAACACCCTACCATTTTTGTACGCTTCGATGAATTGGTAGCTGGCGAAAGTCTGACCATTCATAATGACCACGATCCCAAACCCCTTTACTATCAATTGTTAGCTGAGAGAGGAAATATATTTACCTGGGAATATCTGGAACAGGGACCTGAATTATTCAGAATAAAAATTTCAAAAAAACTTTCGGAAGCAGATGAGGAAACATTGGGAGAAATTGCAGCGAAAGATTTACGCAAAGCCGAAGTATTTAACAAGTACGGTCTCGATTTCTGTTGCGGGGGCAAGAAAACCGTGAAGGAAGCCTGCGCTGAAAAAGGAATTGATGTAAACAAAGTGAAACAGGAATTACTGGATGCTGATAAAACCGCAACCACGGCGTCACGCCCGTTACCTTATAATGACTGGAGTCTGGATTTTCTGGCAGATTATATTGTAAACACGCATCACAGTTATGTAAAGAAAACCATTCCGGATTTACGCAGCTACGCAGCTAAGGTTGCTAAAGTTCATGGCGATCATCATCCTGAATTGATCACCATAAACAAACTGGTAGAAGAAATTTGCGATGAAATGAGCGCACACATGGTGAAAGAAGAAACGGTATTATTCCCCTATGTAAAACAATTGGTAACTTTCAAAAATAATGGAAATGGCAATGGCCAATTTGGAAATTTTGAGACCATACAAACTCCCATCAACATGATGGAAATGGAGCATGAATTAGTAGGAAAAGATATGGAGGAAATAAGAAACCTCAGTAAGAATTTTTCAGTGCCCGAAGATGGATGTGCCAGTTATGCTTTCTTATTTAAGACTCTTGAAGAATTTGAAAGTGATTTACACATACACATACATCTTGAAAACAATATTTTATTCCCTAAAGCGGTTGAGTTGGAAAAGAAGTAAATATTGAAAAACCGTTGCTACCAAAACGCAGCAGCAGGCTCCTGTTTTATATTCCTTTGGTGATAGATAAAAATGTGTTCAAAAGATGGGAAAATAAAGCAGGGCCTGTAAATGCTGTTCTGTGGAAGAGATGAAAGTTGTATGAAAATGAGGGTGTAAAACAATGGATGTATTTTTGTAATTCATCAAAAATAATTTTATGAGAAAGACTGTATTTTTGTTTTTATCCGCGGCTCTTTTGTTTGCGTGTAATCAAAGTTCAGATAAGAAAAAAGTTGATGAACATGCGGATCACAGCCATGCCGAAACCACAGCGTTAACATTGAATAGTGGCGCCAAATGGAAAGCAGATTCCATTACCAACCACAATGTAGTTGGCCTTAAAACCATCGCTGATAACTTCAGAATAAAACCATTTCCCACTGCAAATGATTACCAGGTTTTTGGTACAGATTTAAGCAATGGATTAGATAAAATGATACAGGAATGTAAAATGTCGGGGCCAGATCATGAGGCACTTCATCATTGGCTGGAACCTGTTTTGTCGGAAACCAATCAATTGAAAAATGTTACAGACACGGCTATTGGAGCAAAAACTTTTAAATCTATTGATAAGCGTATAGATGATTATTACAACTATTTTGAATGAACATGATTATAAATGCTGATACTAAAATTGCGAAAATCTTAAAGCAAAATCCTGCTGCGTTAGAAGCCATCATAAGCATCACACCAAAATTTGAAAAATTAAGAAACCCGCTTTTGAGAAAATTAATGGCGGGCCGCACCAGTATTGGAATGGCATCTAAGATCAGCGGTTGTAATGTGGATGAATTTTTTAAAAAATTAGCACCCCTGGGATTTGAAATAGATAAGTCAAACTCAAAGGTTGAAAATAAAGAAAAGCAACCTCTTCCCGCATTTTTCAATTCACTGAAACCCGACCAGATCATTGAGTTTGATGTACGCCCGATAATTGATGCAGATGAAGATCCGCTGCCGTTAATTGTAAAAAAGGTAAAGGAAATACAGCAGGGGCAAGCGCTCAAAATAATTAATAGTTTTGAGCCAACACCTTTACTATCATTATTAAAAAAACAGGGCTTTGATTCTTATGTGGATGTGGTAGACGCTCACGAGGTAGATACTTATTTTTATAGAACAAGTAATGCCACTGTTGTAATTAACGATACCGAAAATATTGCTGAAGGTTGGGACGATTATATTCAAAAGTTTACGGGCAAATTAAAAACCATTGATGTACGGCAGCTCGAAATGCCTGGTCCTATGATGGCCATCCTTGATGCCATAGAAAGCTTGCCTCCTGAAACCGCATTGTTTGTTTACCACAAAAGAATCCCTGTTTTTTTATTGCCTGAATTGAAAGAAAAAAAATTTGATTATCGTATCAAAGAGATTGCCGACAATGAGGTGCATCTTTTAATTTTTAAAGAATAATATGTTTCCGAGTTCTCCAGCTATGGGCGGTCTTGCAAAAAATACTTCTTACAAAGTAGTACTGCCGTTTTATATATATGCAGCAGCTTCTTTTGTAGTAGCCACTGTTTTATTATTTTTCTCTTCGTCTGCATTTTTACAGCATTACTTTCATCCGCAAACGCTTGCTATCACTCATATGATGGCACTTGGCTGGGGCACTATGATGATACTTGGCGCAAGCCATCAATTGGTGCCGGTTTTGATTGAAGGAAAATTATACAGCAATGCGCTTGCTTATCTTTCCTTTTTCTCCGCGGGCACAGGCATTCCTCTTTTAGTGTATGCATTTTATCATTTTCATTTTGGATGGGAAGCGCAATGGGGCGCCATTTTAATCAATGCGGCAATAATATTTTATCTTATAAATATTGCCGTAAGCATGGTGCAAAGCAAGAAGGAAAATGTGCACGCCGTCTTTGTTTTTACGGCTACGCTCTGGTTGCTGATTACCATTATTGTCGGACTTTTTTTAGTGTTTAATTTTACTTTTCCTCTTTTATCAAACGATTCTCTACATTATCTACCCCTTCATGCGCACCTCGGAATCGTAGGCTGGTTCTTATTGTTGGTGCTGGGTGTTGCTTCGAGGTTGATTCCTTTATTTCTCATTTCAAAATACCACAACGAAAAATTATTGTGGTGGGTTTATGGATTGGTCAACTTTGCTTTAATTTCTTTTATTGTAATCTTTCTATACATTGGAATTGCATGGCTGTATTTCTTTCCTTTGGCAGCCGTTTTTATTTCATTATTAATGTTCGGTTATTTTTGCCGGAAAGCTTACCTGGACCGGCTTAGGAAAAAGGTGGACGACCAGTTGAGAATATCTATACTCGCGGTTTTGATGATGTTACTACCGTTAATATTTTTACTGATTGTTATTGTACTCCTCCTGTTTTCTATTGATGATCCGTCGCTGATAATCACCTACGGATTCTGTATCTTTTTTGGATGGATCAGCGCCATTATTTTTGGAATGACTTTTAAAACACTTCCATTTATCCTATGGAACAAAACCTATCACGATAAAGCCGGAGCGGGTAAAACGCCCAATCCACGCGAGTTATTTAGCAATAAAATGTTTTTGTGGATGGCTGGTTTTTATCTCGCCGGATTTATTTTATTTGTGTCAGGTATTCTTTTATCTAACGAACTTATTTTAAAATTAGCCGCTTTACTTTTAGTGCTTACTGCAATTTTGTTTAGCGCGAACATGATTAAAATGATCATGCATAAACCCAAAAAGATATGAATGAAATTACCAATGATGAAGTAAGATGCGAAAAGGCATTGGAAGATTTGCACAATGTAATGGATCCTGAAATTGGATTAAATGTTGTGGATCTTGGTTTAATATACCAGCTCGATTTTGATGAAGCCGCAAAGAAAACTTATTGCACTATGACGCTCACCACCCAGTTTTGTCCTATGGGCGAATCTATTCAAAGTGGCGTTATTACGTCACTTCAGCAAACGTTTCCTGATTTTGAGCCAGATGTAAGGGTTATTTTTGATCCGCCCTGGAGCGCCGTGAAAATTTCTCCTGAAGGACGCGATTATTTAAACATGTAAGTAAAGTAAATGCTGAGTAACACCTGTAAAACCGCCATAAAAGCCGTTATTTTTCTTTGTTCAAAATTTGATACAAAGGGAAATGCGGGCTTAAAAGAAATTGCTGAATACATCAATGCAAACGAGCATACTGTTGGAAAAATATTACAGATTCTGGTCAAGCAAAATATAATTAAAAGTATAAAAGGCCCTTCCGGAGGATTTTATATTTCCAAAGAACAACAGCAGCAATCCATTATAAATATTGTGGAGGCCATTGATGGTAAAGAAATATTTAGTAGCTGCGGATTGGGCCTAAGTAAATGCTCTTCCTCGCATCCCTGCCCCATTCATGATGAGTATAAAAAAGCGCGTGACATTATTGAAAAATTATTCAGACAAAAAAGAGTACTTGATTTGTGCGAGCCTGTCAATATGGGATTGGCGTATTTAATAGGCTGATAAAAGTTGTCAGGTTTTACATAAACCCATAATCCAAAACCCTACGCAAATATTTTTTATCCTGAAAAATCCAGGTTACTTCATAACTGCCCGTATTGTCTTTTGAAAATAAATACAGGTAAATATAATGGCCGTCTTTTGATTTATAAACCGCATTGGTGGTGCGTTGTACGCCTTTATCAAGGTACGTTAAGTTTAAATTGTATAAATCAAAATAAGCAGTTTTAGGAATCACAACCGTATCTCCGTCAATGATCATTGACAGCTCGCTTATGCGGGTTGAGGGCAAGCTTCCATACCGGCCATAATAAGGTTTTCTGTCAATTCTTATAAGATACTTTTCATCGTAGTCCAGCTTGTGCCCTGTTTTGTCAAATGGAGAAATCTTTATAGAAGCTTTAATTCCATCGCCTTCAAAATTCATAAAATCATTGCCGAAACCAGAGTAAGAAATTTTTGATAAAGGAGTAAGCCCCACACTCTCGCTGATTCCGGCAAGAGCAAATGTGGCTACATCTGCGCGAACATTTTTTGGTTGCAATCTTACAAACGATTCATTTTTTCTTCTCGTATCCTGGTAGTCATAATTACTTTGTGCGCTACAAAAAAATGAAAATAATAAAGCAGAAAATAAAAGTGTGTATCGGTTCAATTGGTTAGTGATTTATTTTTTATAAAATAAAATTCAGGTTTTTTATTCCACTGTAGGATACCCTTTGGAAATCCAATCTGTTTTAATATTCGTTGGTAAATTCAATAAATGATAATTGGTAAATTTCATTTTTTTCAAAACGTCAATTGCCGGCCGCACATTGGGGCAACGCTCAAAAGGACAACAGCCACAATAAATGACGATGCTGGTATCTTTTGGTAGCCGGGAAATTTCTTCTTTAAATTTATCCAGTTTTTTTTCCTCACTTGCCATGCCTATATCTATTGAATTAGGAATGAGAGCGCCGGGACCTACACTGATTATTATCGGTACCTTTTTATTGATTTTTAATGTTTGTGCCAATGCAGCAGGCTCCATCAGTTGATCAGCAGTCCAGTTTACTGGTTTTTGCGCCTGGCTTATATTACAGCCCATTATGAATAAAACTAAAAGGAAGGCTGAGAATAAATTTATTTTTTTCATTAAACAAAAATTATAAGATGATTTCATCAAATTTAAAATTAAAAATTCAGTCTCGCCTTTAATTAACTTTTTTCTTTCACTTCCCTTTTTCTTTCGATTTTTTAAACCGGTTAAAAATATCTGCTTTAAACTGTATCGTTCCATCAGGGCCGGGGCGGCCTCTTAAAAATAAACTGGCACCTGTTTTTTTTGCTACACCTGAATTTTTGGGATCATAATCATCGCCTCTTTTTTTAAGATTGCTTAATGGTATTTGTACACTTAAATCGGTATTCCCTTTGGTGCCATAAACACCTTCAACATAAATAGTAAATACGGTTGATGCAATTTCCATGCGGTTGATCCTGATTTCCTCATTGGCAATTTCAAGTTTGTCTTTCAATTCCGCAAACTTTATATTTTCAAAATCTCTGTTTTTAAAAAAAATATTTTGTAATTTTTTTATGGGTTCATAATGGT